>JAYUPV010000176.1:0-4968 GCA_043759865.1 Alphaproteobacteria bacterium
CGCGTCAACCTCGACGATGCTTTCAATTTCGTCACCGAAGTTTTTATCCGCCCGACCGATAAACAGGTCGACGACCTGCTGGCCGAATGCCGCGCCGTGATTGCGAAAGGCTTCCGCGTGCTGGTCACGACGTTGACCAAACGCATGGCCGAAGATTTGACCACCTACATGACCGAAACGGGGCTGAAGGTGCGCTACCTGCACTCCGGCGTTGAAACGCTCGAGCGCATCGAGATCATTCGCGATTTACGCCTTGGCGTGTTCGATATCCTCATCGGCATCAACCTGTTGCGCGAGGGGCTTGATATCCCCGAATGCGCGCTGGTGGCGATACTCGATGCGGATAAAGAAGGTTACCTGCGCTCCAAAACCTCCCTCATCCAGACCATCGGCCGCGCGGCGCGGAACGTGGAGGCGCGGGCGATTTTGTACGCCGACAAAATGACCGGCAGCATGAAGGCAGCACTCGACGAAACCAGCCGCCGCCGCGAAAAACAGAGGCTCTACAACGCCGAAAACGGCATTACGCCCGAAACCATCAAGAGCAAGATCACCGACCTGCTGGCGAGCGTGTTCGAAAAATCCGACCATGTGACAGTCAAAACCGGCGAGAGCGATATCCCGCACCTCGTCGGCAAGGATTTGAAGTCGCATATCGCAGCACTCGACAAGAAAATGAAACAGGCCGCCGCCAACCTCGAATTCGAGGAAGCGGCAAGGCTGCGCGACGAAGTACGCAGGCTCGAAGCGGCGGAGCTGCTGTATATGGGCGTGGCTGCACCCGGCGAAGATTAGGATTTTTAGCGGATAAGGCTCATGCGGCGCGCGGTCTTGTGCAGCACATCGGCTGCTTCTTCGAGGTCGCGCATGTTGTGGATGTTGCCCTGGTTCAGCATCGCCGCCGTTTCGACCAGCTTCAGTTTCAGGTAATTTGTTTCGTCGTCGTTGAACTGCGGCACGACCGCCAAACCGGTCGTCGCCGTGAACAGGTCTTCGGCATGGCCAAGCGGGTTGCCGTCGCGCGGGGTCATGCGGGCGGACAGGTTGAAGCAGGTGGCAAGGCGTTTCGCCTCGAGACCGACATTTTTGTCGTTAAAGAAATCAATCTCGAGAGCCACAGCCAGCTATCCTTACGGGGCGGGCGCTGCGGGTGTGGCGGGGGGCGCGGGTTTTTTCTTGTCCTCGGCAGCGGGCTGTGCCGTTGCGTCGGGAGAAGTAGCAGCCTTGGGAGCCTCGGGGGCTTCCTTGATGTCTTTCGCAGCCTTCAGGAATTCCTGCACGCGGATGAATTCGTCCTGCGCGCGGCCGGCGAGAGACATGATGGACTTGGTGACGCCACGCACAGTCAGGTCGGGCGCTTCCAGCTCGGTCATCGGCATTTTCAGCACGGCCTGAATGTCGGGATCGGCGAACAGTGCGCGCGTCCAGCCAAGCGTGTCCTTGATGCCCTTGGAAAACTGGCCGTTGCCGTTTTCTTCCGATATGCGGACGATTCCTTCCAGCTTCTCGATGGCCGATTTCGATTTGTCGATGCCGAGCTTGTTGGCGACGAGGGTGGAAAGAACTTTTACTTTCAGGATCACGGGGAACACTTCCGATGCCGTCATCAGCACGCCCTTTGCGGGGTCTGAGAGAGCGCTCTTCTGTGCGCGCATTGCGTCGCTCAGGTCCTTGGTCAGCAGCTCGGGCTTGTTCAGGTGGAGCAGGATGGGGCCGTAATCGCGCACGATACCGGCGAACATAAAGGCCATTTTCAGCTGCGGGGGGATGAGAGCCATGGTTTGGGTGTTCCCTTTTAAACAGATTCTTTTTTGATGCTGTCTGTTGTTAACATAAGGTAGGGGGTGCGTCAATCCATCAGCGCGGAAATTAACGATTATACTTTCCATAACATAAAACACCTTTAAACACAGAAGCGGGCAAAAGCCGTGCTGCGCGAACGGCTTAAATCCGATAACGCTGTGGACAAGTGATTCCGCAATTCATGCATTGCTGTACAGATTCTTAATTTTGAATTATGTTTAGATTATGGGTGTTTAGTTACGGGAGTTGGGTTGTTATGCCAGACAGGCGAAAGTCGGCACATCCGAAAACAGATCAGGACATGATGCGCTGCGTCGTGGACGCGAAGGGCGACATCGTGTTCATTTCGCCCGCGCTCGGCTGGGCGCTGGGGCAGGGCGCGCCCGTGCTGCTGAACAAGCCGCTGTCATCGCTCATCCGCGTGGTCGCAGCGTTTGATTCAAAACACCAGAGCCTCGAGCTTGCCGAAATTCAATCCGGTTTTTACGACGTCGCGCTGCTGCGGCAGGAACGCGACCCCGTGGTGGTGCAGGCGCGCATCGACCGGGTTGATGCCGGCGGCAAAAAATATGTGGTTCTGTGGCTCGACCCCGAAGACAAGTTGAAACGCCAGAAGCAGGGCAACTTCAACGATGTCGCAAAAGAATTCGCGACCTTTATCGCCGAGAACCAGGAAAAGCACGAAAGCGAAATCGCGGCGACCGAGAAAAAGCCCGACCTCACGCATATTTCCAAGGCCGATGGCGAACTGCGCCATTTCCTCAACCTCTCGAATGACCTGCTCGGCGTTTACCGCCGCGACATGTCTTTTGTGCGCGTCAACTTCGCGTTCAACCGCGTGCTCGGCTACACTGACCCTGAACTGAAACTGTTCCCGTTCATTGACCTCGTGCACCCCGAGCAGCGCGACCATATTTTGCAGCTGATGCAAAAAGTCATCCACGCGCCGGCCGATGCCGAAACGCGGATCGATTTTGAATGCCGCGCGCGGTGCAAGGACGGCTCGTACCGCTGGATCGAATGGATACATAAAGCGGGCGGCGAGCACATTTATATCGTCGGCCGCGACGTGACGGAAATCAAGCAGCACGAAATCGCGCTGCAACGCCGCGAGGTACAGCTGTCCGAAGCACAGAAAATCGGCCGCATGGGCCACTGGTACTGGGAAGCGGGGCAGGTGGCGCTTGAATGGTCGGAGCAGATTTACGCGACCTTCGGCGTCGAACAGGACAAGTTCAAGCCGACCATCGATTCTGTCAGCTCGATGCTGCTGAAGCGCGACCTCGGCCGCATCTTCCGCGTGTTCCAGCGCGCGCTGGTCCGCAAGAAAGATTACGCGCTCGAATTCAGTGTGCGCCGCCCGACCGGCGGTATCCGCTATGTGCGCTGCGAAGGCCGCTGCAAGATCGACGTGAAAACCGGCGAGGTCGAAGCGCTGTTCGGCATCATGCAGGACATCACCGAACGCACGCTGCACGAAAAAGCCCTGCGCGAAGCGAAAGAGGCGGCCGAAAGCGCCTATGCCTCGAAAACCCGCTTCCTCGCCAACATGTCGCACGAACTGCGCACGCCTCTGAATGCCGTCATCGGCTTTTCTGAAATGATCCAGCGTCAGTTGCTCGGGCCGCTTGGCAATGCGCGCTATCTCGACTATATCGGAGGCATCCGCCAGTCGGGCGAGCACCTGCTCGACCTCATCAACGACATTCTCGACATGTCCAAAATTGAAGTGGGCAAGTATGAACTGTATGTCGAGGAACTGAACGTCGGCAAAATCATCCGCCTCGCCATTCACATGGTCGAAGGCCGCGCGCATGAAGAACAAGTCAGGCTCGTCGCCGACGACATTCCCGACGACGTGCATATTATGGCCGATCGACGCGCCATCATGCAGATATTGCTGAATCTCATGTCGAACGCCATCAAGTTCACCAAGCCCGGCGGCACGGTCGATATCCGCTGCTTCCCCGAGCTTGGCGGCGTTGCCGTCGTGGTGTCCGACACGGGCGTCGGCATCCCGAAGGAAAAGCTCGAGCTTGTGACGCTGCCGTTCGAGCAGGTCAGCTCCGAATTCACGCGCAATCACGAAGGCTCGGGCCTTGGCCTTGCCATCACGAAAGACCTTATCGAATTGCATGGCGGCACGCTCGACATCGACAGCGAAGTCGGTGTCGGCACCATCGTGACGGTGCTGCTGCCCGAAAAAGTGGCCGATGCGAAAAACGTGAAATTCGCCGACAGCCCCACTTTTTCCGAGAGGAAGAAGGAACTTGAACCCACAAATTAAACCATGAAACGCCACGGCATCATCGTCAGCCCCTCGGGTGAGCTGGGCGCCACCTTCAATCCTGCTGCGGCGAAGCTCGATGACGGGCGCTATATGCTGCTCGTGCGCTCGGTGCCGAAGGGCTACGAAAAAATCGGCGATGTGAACCAGTTCGACGGCAGTTACACCTCGCATCTGAGTTTGTGGGAGGCGACTGCGCCCGAAGGCCCGTTCAAGCTGCTGGATGAAAAGGCTATCAAGCCCGACCAGCCGTTTGATAAATTCGGCGTTGAAGACCCGCGTATCACAAAAATCGGCGATACTTATTATATTTTCTATACCTCGATCGCAAAAGCCCTCGACCAGCCCGACGCAGGCGACGGCATCCGCATCGCCATGGCAAGCACAAAAGATTTTAAAACTTTCGAGAAACACGGCGTGGTCGGCCCCGACAGGCGCTCGAAGGCGGGCGTGGTGTTCGAAAGCGCGGGAAACAAGTGGTTCCTGTGGAAAGACGAACAACAGCACGAACGCACCATGCTGACCCCGCTGCCCGCAAAATTCGATATCACCGACCAAAATGCATGGGGCAAATTCTGGCAGGGACGCGATATCGAGAAAGACCTGCTGCTTGGCGCGAACAAAAACAGCCATGAAGGCCTTGGCGTCGAACCCGGCGCGCCGCCCATAGAAATAGAGGAAGGCCTGCTGCTCGCCTATTCCAGCATCTCCGCCGATTTCAACTGGACGATTAGTCTATTGCTGCTCGATAAACATGACCCGACAAAAATTCTCGCGAAATCGGAAAAGCCGTTTTTAAAGCCCGAGATGGATTACGAATTGAAGGGCGACGTAAACAACGTCGTCTTCCCCTGCGGCGCACTGATCGAAAACGGCCG
>JAYUPV010000177.1:0-6586 GCA_043759865.1 Alphaproteobacteria bacterium
GGCGGAATTGAAGCAGCCCGATGTGCTCAGCCTCGGCTTTGCGCATCAGGCAAATATGCGCCTGAAGCTGCTCGGCAGCTATAACTGGTTCGGCTGGAGCAATTTCGACGAGATCCGCGTGCAGTTCGATGGCGGCGGCCCCGACAGCGTGACGGCGCAGAATTACGACGACAGCTATTCCGTTGCCCTTGGTGCGGAATGGAAACAGAACGACAAATGGACTTTCCGTGGCGGTTTGCAATACGACCAGACCCCTACCACGCTGCCCGACCGCAGCACCCGCACACCTGACTCCGACCGCTACTGGGCGTCGCTCGGTGCAACTCTCGGGATTGACGACAATCTGCTGGTCGACTTCGCGGCGTCGCATGTGTTCATGAAAGACGGCAGGGTCGGCCTTGCCAAAGACTTCTACACCGGCACCGGTGCCGACACGACCGTGAACATTTCGGGCGGCACCAACACCAGCATCAATATCTTTTCCGTACAGGCGACCTGGAAGTTCTGATGGGAACGAGCCTTCCCATGAAGTTCGTCAACGGCTGGCGCAACGTCAAGGGGCGCTATGACCTCATGATGTTCTTGTGCAAGTGGGATCCCGACTACCGCAAAGACGTCATCATCACCTTCCTCGCCTATTTCCTGTTCTTTTATTCAGTCTTCACATGGAACACCTATTACGATCTGCTGGCAATGGCGGTCGAGGCCGCCATCATCATGGTGCAGGTGGGCGGCGAAATGTCGATTTTGCCGATGGACTACCGCCCCTCGCATGGCGGCGTGCAATATACAGTCGCGTCCAGCACCCATATCGCTTATGACGAGCTGAGCTTCCTCATGTCCGGCGTTTATCCGGCGGAGCAGGAACAGGCGCTCGGCTTCGTGAACCCCGTGACAGCGCTTGCGGTGTGCAAGGAAAGCCCCCTTGTCAGCAACAATGTCGACGATGTGCTGATGATGCGGGAAAAACTGCCCTACCGCATTGATAACAGCGAAACGAATTACATCCGCTCGCGGCACCAGTTGCGCTATATCGCCATACGTGTCGCCAACAAGAAACAGCACACGACCAACGGTACCAAGCTCGCGCTCTATGACATGGCCGACGCGCTGGTGAATGACGGTTCTATCTGCGTGCGGAAATCTTTTTACTTCGACGCGCTCCTGACGGCCGAGGCTTTCCGCAGCCGTATCTTCCGCAACAACATTAAGGGCGAGAAAGAGGTCTATACCGACCTCACCACCTATTTCCCCGTGAAGGAAGAAATGATCGACGGGCATGACAGCGTGCGCTTCCTGCCTGACTTTTACAAAAGCGTTTCGGGGCATATCGGCATCACGACTTTGCTGGTAACTGAAAACCGGCGCGTGGTGCTGCTGCATCAGGGCTCGACCAAGGCCATCGGCTCCCACACCGTCACATTCGGCGGCTCGGGCTCGATGAATTATTCCGACATGGAGCTGGCGAACGCGGCCGACGACCTCCGCAAATCCGTCGCCTATGCCATGGCGCGCGAGATGTGCGAGGAAACGGGCATGGAAAAACATTTCGAAGATGTGCGCCGCAACACCATGGTTACAGGGTTTTTCCGCTGGGTCGACCGCTGCGGCAAACCCGAATTCACCGGCCTCACCCGCGCCGAAGATGTGCCGTTCTCGAAGCACCAGGCCATCGACGGCGACGAGGTGGTCAAATTCGACGAAGTGCCCGTGCTGCTCAACACCCTCGATGATTTTCACAAGGTGCTGGCATGGGTCATTGAGACCAAGGCCAATGTCGCGCTTTCGTCCCTCATGGCGCTGCACCGCATGACGGTCATCGCCACCTATGGCGCGGCAGGGGCAACGCCCGAACAAAAGCTGATCCATCAGCGGGTTTCCGAGTTCCTTTTCGGCTCGCTTGCCTATCTTGACAAGGCGGTGGCCAAGCCATATTCTCTTCCGGAAAATAAAAAGGCCTGATTTCATTACAGGCACCGGAGAGGGAATATGGCGGCCGACAAGGGTGTTCTTCTTATATTTGATCTCGTTTCGACGCTGACCGATGCAGGGCCGCGCTATGTGCAGGCCTTTATTGATGTCACCGAAAAAACCGGCCACGGCACACCCGACGCAGGCGAAGTCCTGTCCATGCTCGGCAATAAGACCTTGAGCGAAATCACTGACCGTTTTGCGGGCGGCATGGATGCCGAAGGCAAAAAGAAATTCATGGCGGAATGCAACGAAGCCTGCGACATTTTGCTTAAAAAACCCGGCTGGCAGGAAAACCTTTTCCCCCATGTGCGCGAAGCCATCGAAACCATGCATTTGCGAGGCATTTCGCTCGGTATTTATACCGGCACGCGCGAGGACGCGATGGGCGCGCAACTGAAATACCACGGCATTGAACCGCTGTTCGACCCCCGCTATCTGCGCGGCAAAAACAACGAACGCGATGCAGGCAAGAAAAACGATGTACTGAAGGGCGAACAGCTCCAGTCCATCATGGCCGAATTCCGCAAGGAACATGCAGGCAGCACCGCCCCCGTTATCGTCATTGGCGATTCAGAGGCCGATGCACAGGCAGCCGCGCGCGAAGGGCTGCTGTTTATCGGCTTTGCCCCGACCGACAAGAAAAAGGCCGAGTTGCAGAAGGCAGGCGTGAAGGCGATTGTCACTGATTTCGGCGATGTTCCCGACCTTATCGACCGCCTCGTCAGGCCGCCCGCCAACGATATTGCCCCAAAACCCGGTATTGGGCGCCAGTTTCAACCCTAAGCCGTTGAAACTGTTGCCATTAAAATAATTGACAAGAATCATGGGCTTCTTTATATTTTACATATAATTTTTCAGGGAGATTTGTAATTAAATGACAAAGATCATCAAGCTCGCCAATGGCATCACCGTCCTGACCGAACAACGCGCGGGAACGGGCAAAGTCTCCATGGGGGTGTTTATCAAATCCGGATCCATGCACGAAAGTGCCGCCGACAACGGCCTGACAAACCTTATGCAGGAGTCGACACAAGGCGGCACAACCACGCGCAGCCATGACGAGATTTTCGCCGAGATTGAATCGGCAGGCGGCAGCCTTACCTCGCTCACCAGCGCCGACGGCACCATGTTCTCGACCGAAGTTATCGGGCGCAAGGCGGGGGACACCTTTGCTGTTCTCGCCGATGTGTTGCGCAACCCCGTTTTTGACTCCGGTGAAATCGACCAGGCACGCGACCAGATAAAACAAATCATCACCCAATCGGGGCAAAGCCCCGGCAGCGTCGCCCGCAAACTTTTCGCCAAAACCGTTTTCGGCGGCGCCAGCATCGGCAATGACCCTGCAGGCACGCCCGCCTTGCTCGATACCTTCACGCCCGAGCAGGTGAAACAAAAACATGCCGAGCTGCTGTCTAACCCGTCAAACATTTTCATTTCTTTCGCGGGCGATATCGACGACGCTACGGCGGAAAAACTCGCAAACGACTATTTCGGCGACATCCCCGCAAATCCGGCGGGCGCGACCAAAAACCCTTCGTATATTTTCGAAGGCGGCGATGTGCGCCAGACGGCAGCGCTTGACCAGCTCAATTTCATGCTGGCATTTGAAGCCCCGAACGGCAAGGACAGCGACAGGTTCGCGGCCATGATGCTGAAAGAAACGCTGGCAGGCGGCATGTCGCGCCCGTTGTTTCAGGAAATCCGCGAGAAGCGTGGCCTCGTTTACACTGTCGGCGCGGGCTATACGCGTTCCGACGATACCGGCTATTTCGTTATCGTAGGCGGTGCTGGCAAGGGCAATGCGGGCGAACTCGTTTCCGTCACCATGGACCTGTTTGGTCAGGTCGCGCGCGATGGCTTTCCCCAGCGGGATCTGGACGAAGCGCGCGAGCGTATTCTGCGCCGCCTGAATTCCAACCTTGAAACGGCATCCGGCACCGCCACCTCCAACCTTGCCGAGATCGTCGACAAGGGGCGCGTCACACCCCTTGCGGAATTTGAAGCCAACCTCAAAAAAGTTACGCCCGATGACCTCAAGCGCGTTGCCTATAACATGCTGAACGCGGGCAAGCTCGGCCTTTCTGCTGTCGGCCCGCTCGACACATTGCCGCCCGAACAGGATATAAAGGACATGATGAAGGCGCAGGTGGCAGGGATTACGCCACCCGCAAAACAGGCTGCCGCAGCGCCTGTGACCGCCGCCTTCAACACGGTCTCGGCGGTACCTGCCGCAGCACCCACCGGCGTGCCAAAAATGACCGTGCTGCCGAACGGGCTCAAGGTTATCACGCTTGAACGTCCCGGCAACTTGTCGGCAGGCGCATGGGTCGGCGCGGGCTCGGACTACGAGGCCGAGGCGAACAACGGCGCAACGCACATGCTTGAACACATGGTGTTCAAGGGCACGCCCAACTGGCCCTCCGGCTCCATCGACAAATATGTCGAGGGTGTGCTGGGCGGCGGACTCAACGCCTACACCACCCGCGACAAAACAGCCTATTACTATTTCAACCTCGAACCATCGGCGCTGGAGAAAATCGTCGAGATTTCCGGCGAAATGGTGTTTGCCCCCACCCTCGAAAATGACGAGTTTGACGGCAAGGTGGCAAAACAAAAAGACGGCACGATGGGCAAAAACAAAGGTGAGCGCGATGTGGTCATCGAAGAACTGCGCCGCGCGAACGACAACGCCGGCAACCGCCGCCACGAAGTGATGGCACCGCTCGCCTATCCGGACCAGCCGCATGGCTGGTCGATCCTCGGGCCCGAAACCACGCTGCGCGCCATGACGGTCGAGCAGCTGCAGGTGTTCCACGACGAGTTTTATGCGCCCAACAACGTCATCTTCAGCGCGGCAGGCCCTGTGAAGCACGAAGATTTCGTCGCGCTGGTGGAACAGAAATTCGGCCATCTGAAACCCAATTACGCCATCCCCGACCTGCCCGTGCCGGTTTACAAAGGCGGCACGGCGTTCGAGGAATCACGCGCCGCCAAGGTCGCCAATATCGGCATCGGTGCCGAAGGCGTTTCCGCCACCGATCCTGACTCACAGGCATATGAAGCGCTTGCGGCAATCCTCGGCGGTGGGCAGTCGTCGCGGCTTTACAAGGAACTGGTCACGGAACAGGGCATCGTGCCGGGCGTGGGCGCCGGGATGGACAGCTATCGCAACGCTGGCATGTTCCTTATGGCCGCAGGCGTGGAGAAGCCGGAAAACGTCAAGCTGTTCCTCAACAGCGCCTATAAAGTGCTGCGCGAAACATTGCAGAACGTGACGCAGGACGAACTCGACCGTGCCAAGACAGCGATGGAAATGTCCGTGCTCGGCACTTTCGAAACCAACGACAGCGCGGCGAACCAGTATGCCGTTGACCTGCAGGCCCATGGCAAGGTGGTACTGCCTTCCGATATTTCGGCAGCCATCCAGCAAGTGACGCTCGCCGATATCAAGCGCGTGGCGGCCAAGGTTTTGGCCTCGAACCCCACCGTCGGGGGCGCTGTGCCGCCGGGTACCGATCCGGCCTATCTGCCGACCCATGCCGAGGTTGTCGCCATGCGCGACGGTACATGGCAACCCGCCGCCGCCAACACGAACAAACCGAAGCCCCCTGCTGCTATCGCATAGTAGCGGGTTGCTTTCGCCGAAAGTCTGTATAGAATGCAGGGAAACAACAGGTTTCCCTGCATTTTTTCATGAAAACCCTCATCCGCGATATATGGTCTCTCTCCGCGCCCTACTGGAAGTCCGCCGACCGTAAAGTGGCGTGGCTGCTGCTGGTCGTCATCATCGCCCTGAACCTCGGCGACGTTTATTTGAGCGTGCTGTTTAACGAGTGGAACAACGGCTTTTATGACTCGCTGCAAAACGTGGACAAGAAGTTGTTTTCCGACGCGCTGTTCCGCTTCTCGTGGCTGGCCGCGCTTTACATCATCAACGCCGTTTACCGCATCTACCTGAACCAGATGCTGCAAATCCGCTGGCGGCGCTGGATGACGGAAGACTATGTTTCCCGCTGGCTCGACCGGCAGGCCTATTACCGCATGCAGGTGGCGGGCAACCCCGCCGACAACCCCGACCAGCGTATCGCCGATGATATCGGGCAGTTCATCAGGCTCGCGCTCGACCTCACGCTCGGCCTTTTGAATTCCGCCGTCACGCTGTTTTCTTTCCTGTTCATCCTATGGGGTCTGTCGGGCGACCTGCCGCTATCGCTTGGCGGCTACAGTTTTACCATTCCGGGCTATCTCGTCTGGGTGGCTCTTGTTTATGCCGTGTGCGGCACATGGATCACATCAAAGATCGGTCGCCCGCTGAAAGGACTTAATTTCGACAAGCAGAGATATGAAGCCGATTTCCGCTTCAGCCTCGTGCGCCTGCGCGAAAACACCGAAAGCATCGCTTTCTATCGTGGCGAGGCGCGGGAGAAAGAGGGCTTCGCCGCACGGTTCACCCGCGTGTTCGACAACTACTGGCAGATCATGAAACGCCAGAAAAAGCTGACATGGTTCACCGCAGGCTACAACCAGATCGCCACCATCTTCCCCTATATCGTGGTAGCACCCCGTTATTTCGCATCACAGATAAAACTCGGCGGCTTGGTCCAAACGGCCT
>JAYUPV010000178.1:0-3214 GCA_043759865.1 Alphaproteobacteria bacterium
CGAAGCGATCGCAAAAGCCCGCTACATCAAGGGCGGCGAACGCAAACTCAACCTGCTCGCACAGTTGATCCGCGGCAAACCGGCGCAAAAAGCGCTCATCGACCTCGAATTCTCGCAGCGCCGCGTCGCCCGCGAAGTGAAGAAGGTCCTTGAAGCGGCTATCGCAAACGCTGAAAACAACCACAACCTCGATGTCGACCGTCTGGTCATCTCCGAGGCGATTGTCGGCAAGACGATGGTCATGGGTCGTTTCCACACGCGCGGCCGCGGCCGTTCGGCTGCCATCGAAAAGCCCTTCTGCAATATCACCATCCGCGTGCAGGAACGCGCCGCAGAAGAAAAGAAACCGAAAGCGAAAGGCAGCAAAGAAGGCTCGAAAAAAGCCAAAGCCGCCCCCAAAGACGGCAAAGCCGCCGCCACGAAACAAGCTGAATAACAAAAGGTTTTAGGAGTATATAATGGGTCAGAAAGTTAACCCGATTGGTCTGAGACTGGGCATCAACCGTACCTGGGACAGCCGTTGGTATGCAGGCAAAGACTACGCCACGAAACTGCTTCAGGACATCGCACTGCGCAAGTACGTGCTCGAAACCCTGAAACAGGCGGGCGTTGCACGCGTCGTCATCGAACGCGCAGCCTCCAAGACCGCCGTGACCATCCACTCGGCACGCCCGGGCGTCATCATCGGCAAAAAAGGTTCCGACATCGAGAAACTCCGCAAGGACCTCTCGAAATTCACGGGCGGCGAAGTCACCCTGAACATCGTCGAAATCCGCAAGCCTGAAATGGACGCACAGCTCGTCGCCGACGGCATCGCACAGCAGCTCGAACGCCGCGTGTCATTCCGCCGCGCCCTGAAGCGCGCCGTCCAGTCCGCACAGCGCCTCGGCGCCGGCGGCATCAAGGTGGCAGCTTCCGGCCGTCTCGCCGGCGCAGAAATCGCGCGCCGCGAAGGCTACCGCGAAGGCCGCGTGCCCCTGCACACACTCCGCGCCGACATCGATTACGCAACGTCGCGCGCTTCGACCACCTACGGCATCATCGGCGTCAAAGTCTGGATCTTCAAAGGCGAAATCCTGGCGCATGACCCGCAAGGCCACGACAAGAAACTGCAAGACGCCTCGCCGCAAAGGGCATAACCGGGCGCTCGAGCCGAAGAAAGATTAAGAAGGAATTACGACCATGATGTCACCGAAGAAAATGAAGTTCAGGAAGGCGCACAAAGGCCGCATCCACGGCCAGGCGACTTCCGGCAACTATCTGGCTTATGGCAGCTTTGGCATGAAGGCGACGTCGCCCGAACGCCTCACCGCGCGCCAGATCGAAGCGGCACGTCGCGCCATCACGCGCCACATCAAGCGCCAGGGCCGCCTCTGGATCCGCATGTTCCCCGACGTTCCCGTGTCGACCAAGCCCCTCGAAGTCCGCATGGGCTCGGGCAAAGGTTCGCCGGAATATTATATTTGCCGCGTGAAGCCCGGCAAAATCATGTTCGAACTCGACGGCGTTCCCCGCCAGGTCGCGGAAGAGGCGTTTGACCTCGCCTCCGCGAAGCTGCCGATCAAGACCCGTTTCGTTTCGCGCGATTAAGAAGGTAGAGAGCAATGAAAACCGCAGATCTGAGATCAAAGACACCGGACGAACTGGAAACCGAGCTGATGACGCTCCGGAAAGAACAGTTCAACTTCCGCTTCCAGAAGTCCACCGGACAGCTGGAAAACACAGGCCGCGTCCGCCTTGTCCGCCGCGACATCGCGAAAATCAAGACGGTGCAGGCCGAACTGAAATCGGGCAAAGCCCAAGCTGAAAAGCCCGCCAAAAAGGCGAAGGCCGACAAAGCGGAAGCCGCACCCAAGAAAAAGAAAATCAAGGAGTAATGAAACATGCCTCGCCGCGTACTTGAAGGCAAAGTCGTCAGCAACAAAAACGCCAAGACCGTCACGGTCCTGGTCGAGCGCAAAATCCGCGACCCGCTCTACGGCAAAATCATGCGCCGTTCCGCGAAATACGCAGCGCACGACGAAACCAATGCATGGAACATCGGCGACCTCGTTTCTATCGAGGAATGCGCACCGATCTCCAAGATGAAAAAATGGCGCGTCATCGGCGGCAAAGCCATGGGCGAAAGCCAGGCCAAGACGGTCGATGAAGCTGAAGCAAAACGCGCTTCGGTCAAGCGCGACCTCGCGGCGAAAGCAGCGGCCGAAAAGGCAGCAGCAGCCACCGCAAAGGCAGAAACCAAGGCAGACGCGAAAGCCAAGCCGAAGAAGAAGTAATAAACGTACTATAATTTAAGGGCTTGAAACCCTCAGGATACAAAGAAAGGTCAAGACCATGATTCAGATGGAAAGTAATTTGGAAGTTGCCGACAACAGCGGCGCGCGCAAAGTAATGTGCGTGAAAGTGCTGGGCGGTTCCAAGCGGCGCACGGCCGGCATTGGCGACATCATCGTCGTCTCCGTGAAAGACGCAATTCCCCGCGGCCGCGTCAAGAAAGGTACCGTCCACAAGGCGGTTATCGTCCGCACCCGTACGGCGCTGAAACGCGATGATGGCTCCATCATCCGCTTCGACCGCAACGCGGCTGTTCTTATCAACGCGGCAGGCGAGCCGATCGGCACCCGTATCTTTGGCCCGGTCACGCGCGAACTGCGTTCCAAGAACTTCATGAAAATCATCTCGCTCGCGCCGGAGGTCCTCTAATCATGACCCAGACGAAACTCAAACTCAAAAAGGGCGACAAAGTCGTCGTTCTCACCGGCAAAGACAAAGGCAAAACCGGCGAGATCAAAAAAGTGCTGGTTGACGACATGAAGGTCGTTGTTCAGGGCATCAACGTGCAGACGAAGCACCGCAAGCCCGGCCAGCAAACCCCCGGCGGCCTCGACAAGATCGAAGCTCCCATTCACTATTCCAACGTCGCTATCGCAGATCCGAAGGGCGGCAAAGCGTCGCGCGTCGGGTACAAGACTGTCGGCGGCAACAAAGCACGCTTCGCCCGGAAATCCGGCGAAGTGATCGATTAAGAGGTCCGTCATGGCAAAAGCAAACGCAAAAAACGACGCACGCCTGAAGAAGCTGTACGTTGAAAAAATCCGCCCCGAACTGAAAAAACAGTACGGCTACAAGAGCGAATTCGCGATCCCGAAACTCGACAAGATCGTCGTGAACATGGGCTGCGGCGAAAACGCGCAGGATTCGAAAAAAATCCAGG
>JAYUPV010000179.1:0-5892 GCA_043759865.1 Alphaproteobacteria bacterium
GCAAGCCCCCAAGATATTCCTGAGCCACAAAAGAAAATGACAGGACGTGTGCCCGTTCTTAAAGCTAAAAACTCATGCGGCATCGTAGCAGGGAGTACCGTTCCGGTGGCTGGTTGAGGTGCGGGCTGTGAGGGCATAAAATCAGCTTAAATGAGTGTTGTGAAATTGCTTAAGATTAATAAAAAATGCAGGCATACGATTGCCAACTTTTCACATACGTTTGTATTTAGTTAGGAAATGGTGCCGTTGATGGGATTTGAACCCGCGACCTCTCGCTTACGAAGCGAATGCTCTACCCCTGAGCTACAACGGCACTAGCGCTGGAACATAAGGGAAAGCGTGCGGAAATTCAAGCACAGAATTATGGGCTTCCGGTGACGGCGGTATAAATTTCCCTTTAAAATCAATATATAAGCCGTTACAGGTTGCTCCCCGCAGCGGGGCGTGTCAGATTTGGGCGAACGATTGAACGCATAAGGGGCAGGGCCATGGTTAAAAAACAAAAGAAGCAGGACTTTTTCGACGAGAACCCCGAAGTCGAATTTCTCGAAGCTTTCCTTGTCGATATCAACGGCGTGCTGCGCGGCAAGAAGATGCCGAAAAGCAATGCAGTCAAGCTGTTCAAGGGCGGCGTGCGTATGCCGCGCTCGGCCTTCGCGGTCGATATCTGGGGGCAGGACGTTCAGAACGCCGGCCTCGTCGCCGAGACGGGTGACAATGACGGTGTTTGCGTGCCGGTGCCCGACAGCCTGAAGGTCGTGCCGTGGCGCAAGAACACCGCACAGGTGATGCTGACTATGAAAGAGCCCGATGGCCGCCCGTTCTTCGGCGATCCGCGTCAGGTTTTGAAACGCATTCTCGGCCTCTACGCGAAACAGGGCTGGACGCCCGTGGTGGCGGCGGAGCTTGAGTTCCATTTGCTCGACAGCAAGCTGGACGAACGCGGATTGCCGCAGCCGCCGCTTTCCCCCCGCACCGGCAAACGCTCGCACCTTGCGCATATTTTCAGCATCACGGAAATAGAAGAATTCGGCGATGTGCTGGGCGGCATTACCGATGCCTGCGCCTCGCAGGGCATCCCCGCCGATGCGACCATTTCGGAGAACGGCCCGGGGCAGTACGAGATTAACCTCTATCACGTCGCCGATGCGCTTGCCGCCGCCGACCATGCGACGCTGATGAAGCGCGCGGTGCGCGGCGTTGCGCGCCAGCACGGCATGGATGCGACCTTCATGGCGAAGCCGTATGGCAATGAGGCGGGTAACGGCATGCACGTCCACTTCAGCGTCATTGACAAGCGCGGGCGTAATATTTTTGCGGGTAAAGACGTGCGCGGCTCTTCGCTCCTGCGCTATGCCATTGGCGGGTTGTTGCGGCACATGCCCGACAGCACGGCGATTTTCGCGCCGAACTTCAATTCCTACCGGCGTTTCGCGGCGGGCTCGCACGCGCCCACCACCGTTTCATGGGGCTACGACAACCGCACGGCGGCGCTGCGTGTTCCGGCATCCGACCTTGAGGCCACGCGCATCGAACACCGCGTGCCGGGCGGCGACGCCAACCCGTATCTCACGCTCGCCGCGCTGCTGGCGGGGGCTTATGACGGCATGATGAACAAGCTCGATCCCGGCCAACCTTTTACCGGCAACGTGTATAACTCGAAAGCCAAACGCCTGCCGAACGCGTGGGAAACGGCGCTGGAGCTGTTCGAAACCTCGAAATTCGTCGGAAAATATTTCGGCGACAACTTCCGCAAGATGTATCTCGCCTGCAAAAATCAGGAGCTGGATATCATCGACCGACAGGTGTCGAGCCTCGAATACGAAACATATCTCAGGGATATCTGATCTTGCAGCACACGACATCGTACTATGCCGCGACAGCCAACCCGCAACCCGAACGCCCGCCGCTCGCCGGGGATGTGACCGCCGATATCTGTGTCATCGGCGCGGGGTTCTCGGGCATTTCGACCGCGCTGCACCTTGCTGAAAAGGGCTTCAAGGTCGTGGTGCTGGAGGCGGTGAAAATCGCCTATGGCGCGTCGGGCCGCAACGGCGGACAGATGATCAACGGCTACAGCCGCGATTACGACACCATCAAATCCCGCTACGGCAACGACACAGCAACCGCGCTTTTGAACATGAGCTTCGAGGGCGGCGATATCATCCGCGAGCGCATTAAAAAATATAACATCAAGTGCGACCACAAAACCGGCAGCTTCTTCGCCGCTTTCACCGACGCGCAAATGAAGTTCCTTGCGCGCCGACAGGAAGTCTGGGCGATGGCGGGGCACAACGAAACCGAAATTTACGACAAGAACAAGGTAAAGCAAGTCTCCGACACCGGCCTTTACATCGGCGGCATGCTCGACAAACGCGGCGGACATATCCATTCGATGAATCTTGTGCTGGGGCAGGCAGGCGCGCTTGAATCCCTCGGCGGAAAGATCTTTGAGCAGTCGCGCGTCATCCATATCGAAAAAACCGCCAAGCCCGTCGCGCACACAGCCAACGGCAAGGTCACGGCGAATACGCTGGTCATTTGCGGCAACGCCTATATCGGCGATGCCGTGCCCGAGCTGCCGTCGCGTTTCATGTCGGTATCGAGCCAGATTGTCACCACCGAAATCCTGGGCGAAGAACTGACGAACAAAATGATGCCCGCCGATTTCTGCCTCGAAGACTGCAACTACCTGCTCGACTATTACCGCATCACCGGCGACAAACGCCTGCTGTTCGGCGGCGGCGTGGTTTATACGGGCGCGGAACCGACCGACATCATCCGCAGGCTCGAACCGCATATCCACAAAACTTTCCCGTACCTGAAGGGCAAGAAAATCGATTTCGCATGGAGCGGCAATTTCGCGCTCACCCTCACGCGCATGCCGCATATCGGGCGGTTGACGGACAATGTTTACTTCATCCATGGCGACAGCGGCCACGGCGTCACCACCTGCCACCTGCTCGGCAGGCTGACAGCGGAGGCGATCACCGCGCAAACGGCACGTTATGACATCTTCGCGGCTATGAAAAACTACCCGTTCCCCGGCGGACGTGCCTTCCGTGTGCCTCTCACCATGCTTGGTGCGTGGTATTATGGCATGAAGGAAAAACTGGGCATTTAATTCGCAGTTCCTACCATAATCAAAAATAAATCTTTGTTAATGCTTCCCACTTACTATTAGAGTCGGAATAGAGATTTTTTTTCCGGAGGGTTGCCCACATGGCGGTTTTACTTGGCAAGGCAGGGAACGACGTCCTTACCACAGGCGGTGGAGACGATACGATCAACGGACTTGCCGGAAACGACGTTATGAACGGCGGCGACGGTAACGACATCTTCGATGTCGATTACGGCACGCTCAGCGGCACTGCCGCCGGCATCGATCAAATGATCGGCGGCAAGGGCGACGACACCTATTACGTCGACAACGTATCCGACCAGGTCGTTGAAACCGTTCTCTTTGCCAATGGCGGCGGCACGGACATTATTTTCGCAGCCGTTTCCTATACGCTGTCCTCGAACGTCGAAAACCTGACGCTTACGCTGTCGGGCGCAGACGGCACCGGCAACGGGCTTCAGAACATTATCATCGGCACGTCCACGTCCAACACGCTGGACGGCGGCGGCAATGTGGATACGCTGGACGGATTTGGCGGCGGCAGCGATACATTCGTCGTGGATAACGACTTCGATATCGTCACGGGCGTGTCCATCGTGCTCACCGATATCGTCACCGTCATTTCCAGCGTCGATTATTTACTCGACGGCTCGGGCGTCAACGCTTTGCAGGCAAATGGCGATGTCAAGGTTATCACCCTGACCGGCACGGCGGCGATCGACGCCACAGGCAACGCACAGGCGAATACCCTCACCGGAAACTCCGCCGTCAATATTCTCGACGGCGGCGCGGGCGGCCTTTTGCCCGAAGACCGCAACGATATACTGAACGGCGGCGGCGGGGCCGACACAATGATCGGCCGCGACGGCGACGACGTTTACTTCGTCAACAGCGTGGGCGACACGATTATCGAGCTGGGCGCCCAAGGCGGCGACACCATCAATTCAAGTGTCACACTTGACCTCGGAAACGCCAACTACGACTTCGTCGAAAACCTTATCCTGATCGGTACGACCAATATCAACGGCACCGCAAGCGCGTCGGGCAGCGCCATCACCGGCAACAGCGGCCGCAACGTGCTGACGGGCAGGGGCGCCGACGATATTCTCGGCGGCGGGCTTAACACCGGCACGGCGGGCGACACCATGTCGGGCGGCAATGGCGATGACACCTATATCGTTTTCAATGCCAATGACCGTATCGTGGAAATCCTCGGCGAGGGCAACGACACGGTGGTTGTGTTCACCGATTTCAACCTTTCCACGGGGGCACTGGCCACGCAGGATATCGAAAACCTTACGATCGCCGGTTCGGCCATCAGCGGCACGGGCAACGCGCTCGACAACGTCATCGTCGGCAACAACCTCGACAACACCCTCGACGGCAGGGCCGGGGTCGACTCTCTTGCGGGCGGCGATGGCAACGACACTTATGTCGTCGACGTGCTGGCGGATTTTGTGGATGAAATTCTCAACCAGGGCACTGACACCGTTCAGGCGGGTTTCACCTATACGCTGACGACCTTCGTTGAAAACCTTGTGCTGACCGGCACGGGCAATTTTGACGGCACGGGCAACGACTACGCCAACACCATCACCGGCAACTCGGGCAACAACACGCTCGACGGCGGACTTTCCATCGACACGCTGATCGGCGGCGACGGCAACGACTCCTATGTCGTCGATGATCTCTCCGATGTGATTATCGAAGCGGTCGGCCTGAGCCACGGGACGGATACCGTCATCGCCGGCACGACTTATGTCCTCGGCGCCAATCTCGAAAACCTTATCCTGACCGGCGTGCTCGATACCGACGGCACGGGCAACGGCCTTGCCAATATCATCACCGGCAATGCCGCCGATAACACCCTCGATGGCGGCGGCGGCAACGACGTGCTTAAGGGAGGCATGGGCAACGACACCTATATTTTCGATACGGGTGGCGACACGGTGACCGAGGTGGGCGGTGAAGGAACGGACACCATCGTCTCCGAAATCAGCGTCAACCTTTTCACCGCGAGCTTCGGCGAAATCGAGAACGTGACACTGACAGGCGCCGGTTCCAATTTCGCCATAGGTCTCGATGGCATTGTCAACATCCTGATTGGCAACAGCGCGGGCAACACGCTCGATGGCAAGGGCGGCGCGGACACCATGGTCGGCGATGCGGGTGATGACGTTTACGTCGTCGACGACGGATTCGATGTGGTCACAGAAACTGTCAATGCCGGCGCCGACGAAGTGCAGTCGAGCGTCAGCTATACCCTCGGCACCGATGTCGAGAATTTGACCCTCACGGGCGCAGCCGCTAATGGCACGGGCAACATACTGGCCAACACCCTGACAGGCAACAGCGCCGCCAACATATTGACCGGCGGCGACGGCGATGACACCTATGTGGTGGATACCACCGACACGATTAACGAGGCCTTTGGCCAGGGCACCGATACCGTCCTGTTCGCAGGCACGCTCGCAGGCCAGACCTATACCCTTTCCGGCAACCTCGAAAACCTGACGCTGACAGGCGGTCTTGCCATCAACGGCACGGGCGACGCGGGCGACAACACCCTGACCGGCAACGCAGTCGCCAACATCCTGATTGGCGGCCTCGGCAACGACACCTATTATATCGGCGCGGGCGACACTGTGTCCGAAAACGGGGGCGAGGGCACGGATACCATTGTCTCGACTGCTAACTTTGCGCTCAACCCCGCAGACGAGGTCGAGAACCTGACTCTTGTCGGCACCGCCACCACCGCAACGGGCGACAAC
>JAYUPV010000180.1:0-4342 GCA_043759865.1 Alphaproteobacteria bacterium
GATTTCGAGGCCGCCACACAGCATCTGGCCAAGCGTAATGTGCATTTCCTGTATGCGTGCGGTGGTGGTGGAGGGCACGTTGACGAGGATGTCGCACAGCGGCTTTATCTTGCCGCCCGTGGCACCTGTGAAGCCGACGGTTGTGATGCCTTGCTTGCGGCATTCTTCAAACGCGCGGATGACGTTGGCCGAGTTGCCCGAGGTGGTGATGCCGATGGCGAGGTCGCCTTTTTTGCCGAGAGCTTCGAGCTGGCGTGCGAACACGTAATCAAAGCCGTAATCATTGCCGATGGCGGTCAGCGCGGAGGTATCGGTCGCAAGCGACAGCGCGGCAATCGCCTTGCGGTCTTTCTTGTAGCGCGCAGAAAGTTCGGTTGCGAGGTGCTGGGCGTCGGAGGCGGAGCCGCCGTTGCCGAAAAAGAAAATCTTGCCGCCGTTTTCGATGCACTCGGTGCAGGCGTTGAGAAGCTTTTCAAACGCGCCTTCGAGCTGCTGGCGGGAGAGCGTCATCACTTCTTCATGTTCGAGGAATTCGGACTGCCAGAACTGCCTAGTTTTGAGACGCATTTTTGCCCCCGTTTTCCCTGTTGAAGCCAAGCTGTTCCGGCGTAAGCTGGAACCCGACCACCACTTTGTAGCCGCCGGCAGCCTCTTTGGAGGTGACGGGCACGCGGATATCATGTTCCTCGGTTGTCGAGGCCGTATCCGTATTATCGAAATCGACCTTAGTCGAAAACACCTTGCGCTGCAAGACGGTCTCGTCAGGCCCCAGCACGGCTATGAAATATGGCAAAGACTGTTTCCGTAATGCAACACCTTTAGGTCCTTTTTTGGCCGCAAAGCTGATGGTTATTTCCATCGAGGCCTCGCCCGCCTTGTCGAAATCGCAGCCGCCGGTCAGATTCCCCAGGAATCCGGTCGAGGCAAGGTCATCGGCCGTGGGTTTCGCGGATTCGCCGTAGAACACCGGAATCTGATCGGCCTCGCGCATCAGGCCTGTTTCGGGGCAGGAGGGCATCGCCGCTGCGGTGTCTTCCTTGGCACCGAACAGGGAATCGGACAGCTTGTCGGACATGCCGCAGCCGGACAGGACGGGGATAAGGCAGAGAGCCAGTAAAAAGCGTTTCATGGTGTTTCCTTTTATAGCCACACCTTAAACTTCTTAACTGCTCGACTCAAGAGGCTCCCAAAAGCTATATTCCGACATAATATTTGGTCGTGGAGCACCACCGTGTCGAAGCCGCCTCTCACCATACTGTTGGCCAGCCCGCGCGGGTTTTGCGCGGGGGTCGACCGTGCGATCGAGATTGTGGAAAAATCCATCCAGAAATTCGGAGTGCCCGTTTATGTGCGCCACGAAATTGTGCACAACAAACATGTACTCGAAGACCTCCGCAAAAAAGGCGCGGTGTTTGTGAAGGAGCTGGACGAAGTGCCGGAAGGCGCACCGGTTATTTTTTCCGCCCATGGCGTGCCGAAGCGCGTGCCGGAAGAGGCACAAAAGCGCAACATGATTTATATCGACGCCACCTGCCCCCTCGTCAGCAAGGTGCACCGCGAGGCGGAAATGCACCACAAAACAGGGCACCAAATCATTCTCATCGGCCATGCGGGACACCCTGAAGTGGTGGGCACGATGGGGCAGCTGCCGACGGGCGCTGTGCTGCTGGTGGAAACGCTGGCGGATGTTGAAAAGCTGGTAGTCGCAAACCCCGCGAAAATCGCCTTCGTCACGCAGACCACGCTATCGGTCGACGACACGCAAAGCATTGTCGATGCGCTGCGGAAAAAATATCCGGCCATCACCGCGCCGCGCAAGGAAGACATCTGCTATGCGACCACCAACCGCCAGCTGGCGATGAAAGACATTGCGCCGCGCGCGGATGCGGTGGTTGTCATCGGTTCGAAAAATTCTTCCAACTCGAACCGGCTGGTCGAAGTGGCGAAGGCCTATGGCGCGAAAAAAGCTTTTCTTGCCGACACGGCGGAAGATATTCCATGGGAGTCCTTGAAGGGAATCAGAACCCTCGGGTTGACGGCGGGAGCCTCGGCCCCTGAAATACTGGTGCAGCAGGTGATCGACCGCGCGCGGGAGGATTTCGAGGTATCTCTTGAAACCACCGTGGTCGCCGAGGAGACCGTGACCTTCAAAATCCCCCGGATTTTGGTCTCCACCTGACCTTTTCCCATACCGGCGAAAGCCGGTATCCAGTTTATAAAAATTACTACCTCGAAAACGGCGAGATAGAAGTTGTATGAACTGGACCCCGACTTTCGTCGGGGTGGTTGTCGCCAAATTTGTAATATTATTTCAGGATAGGGGCTTGCTTTTGAAACTTCCTCCCATATAGTGTGCCCGCAATCCATTTTTTGGGAATCAGAGACAATGGTGAAGACCTATTGCCTGACCATCGAAGTCGAAAGCAAGGCCATCAAAAACGGCCTTGGCTATATGGTTGCGTTCACGTTGCCCGATGACGGGCTGTCGCCTGCCGAAACAAAAGAATTTGCGGGCTGGGCCGACAAGGTGCGTGCGGCGGTGCTGCGCGCGGGCGACCAGGTTTACGACCCTGACCCCTACACAAAAAAACTGGCGATTGCAGAACTTATGAACGACCTCGATGCGCTGAGCGCTACGCACGGTATTAAAATCGCAGGCGCAAAAGACCTGCCTGCGGTACAAATACAGTCGACCAACCCTTACGACAACCGCCTTGAAATCGACTTCACCGACAAGGACGGTCATTTCGCCGTGACCGAAAAAGGCCTTGCCGACCTCGAACGCCGCGCGATAGCGGCGCACGGGCACACCGATGTGGTGGAAGGCGCGCGCCGCCATTTCCCTTTCCTGCCGAAAGCGCCTCAGCCGCCGGTTAAAAAGCCGAAATCCCCCACGCCGTAAAAATCTTTAAGCACGGCAAGGTTTGCTGTATCCTGCAGCAGTCATGGCCGTTTACACCCAGATAGATCCGGAAGAACTGAAAACCGCGCTCGCAGGTTTTGATATCGGCACTTTTGTGTCGCTTGAAGGCATTGCCGAAGGCGTGGAAAATTCAAACTACCGCCTGACGACATCTTCCGGACTTTATATCCTCACCCTGATCGAAAAACGCGCAAAGCCCGACGAGCTGCCATTTTACACCGGCTTCATGAATTACCTGCGAGAGCACGGCGTTCCCTCGGCGCGGGTAATTGGCAACCGTACTTTTATTCTTGCAGGCAAGCCCGCGCTGATTAGCGAATTTCTTGAGGGCGCATGGCCGAAGGAAATTTACGTGCATCATTGTCAGGCCGTCGGCGAAATGCTGGCGCCCATGCACCGTTTCGGCCGCGCGTTTTCGATGCGCCGCACGAACACCATGGGGTTTTCCGCATGGAAATCGCTGATACACGCCTGCGCCGACCGCGCGGACACGCTGGAAAAAGGCCTGTTCGCCATGCTGGATGCGGAGCTGGATTATCTCCAAAAAAACTGGCCGAAATATCTGCCGAAAGGCGCGGTGCATGCCGACCTGTTCCCCGACAATGTTTTTTTCAAAGATGAAAAAATATCGGGCGTTATCGATTTTTATTTTGCCTGCTGGGATACTGTCGCCTATGACCTGATGCTGGCTTTCAACCCGTGGTGTTTTGACTGGAAGGGCGACCTTGACCTTGCGCGGTCGCAGGCGTTTTTGAACAGCTACAACAAGGCGCGCACGCTGACCAAGACTGAATTAAAATCACTGCCCTTTTTCGGCCGCGCGGCGGCTGTGCGGATTATCGCGACACGGTTGTATGACTGGCTAAACCCTGTCGAAGGCGCGCTGGTGCGCGCCAAAGACCCACTGGAGCATGTGAAGATTTTACGCTTTCATCAAAAAGTAACCTCACTTGGTGATTACGGTTTTAAAATATGAACTGCGCTATGAGATACGCGTCATGAAAAAAGTAGACCTGTTTACCGATGGCGCGTGCAGCGGCAATCCGGGGCCGGGGGGCTGGGGCGCGCTATTGCGTTTCGGCAAGCATGAGAAAGAATTATCTGGCGGCGATGCCAAGACCACCAACAACCGCATGGAAATGATGGCGGTGATAGAAGGCTTGCTGGCCATCACCCCGCCCTGCCGCGTGACGGTGCATACCGACAGCCAGTATGTGCTGAAAGGCGCTACCGAATACCTGAAGGGCTGGAAAAAAAACGGTTGGAAAACTGCCGACAAAAAAGAAGTCAAGAATATCGACCTGTGGCAACGGCTCGACAACCTGTTGCCGCTGCATAAAATCGACTGGATATGGGTCAAGGGCCATGCGGGGCATGTCGAGAACGAACGTGTGGACGCCCTCGCCCGTTCCGCCATTC
>JAYUPV010000181.1:0-4851 GCA_043759865.1 Alphaproteobacteria bacterium
TTGAGCGTGCCCTGGATCTGGCGCGCGCCCGCGCGCACGGCGGCAAGCGCCTGGTTCGCCCCTTTGCCGCCGGTTCTGCTCAGGTAATCGGACGAGCACAGCACCGTCTCCCCCGTTTTGGGGAAGTGGTCGACCGGCATGATGAGGTCAATATTGAGGGAGCCGAAAACGATAATCATGCCTTCCAGCGTAGAATCAATGGCCTATGCGGTCTAGGGGGATTAAAGAAAATATTATGGCAATTTCCTGATTATTGCATATAAGGAGCAGTCGGTGTAAACCTGAAGGCGTCAAAAAAACAAGAAAAACACCGCCGGATATACCCCCATGCCCCTGACCAAGTTCCCCAAATCGGCTGTTCAAAAAAGTTCCAAAAACTCGACCATGGGTTTTTACGAAAGTTTTTTCGAAGGACGCATCGCCGATTTGCACAAGGAAGGCCGCTACCGTGTTTTTGCCGACCTCGAACGGCAGGTGGGCAAATTCCCGAAGGCCATCCACCGCGCCGATGACGGGTCTGAAAACGAAGTCACCATCTGGTGCTCTAACGATTATCTCGGCATGGGCCAGCACCCCAAAGTTATCGCCGCCATGTGCGACGCCGCGCAAAAAGCGGGCGCGGGCGCGGGCGGCACGCGCAATATTTCCGGCACCACGCATTATCACGTTGTTCTCGAAAACGAACTGGCCGACCTGCACCACAAGGAAGCCGCGCTGCTGTTCACCTCCGGCTATATATCAAACGAAGCCGCGCTCTCGACCATCGCGAAAGTACTGCCCGACTGCGTGATTTTCTCGGACGAGCAAAACCACGCCTCCATGATTCAGGGCATCAAGGCTTCGGGCTGCGAAAAATATATCGTCCGCCACAACGATGTCGCGCATCTCGAACAGCTGCTGCAATCGGTGGAACGTTGCCGGCCGAAAATCATTGCGTTTGAGTCGGTCTATTCGATGGACGGCGATATTTCGCCGATCAAGGAAATTTGCGACCTCGCCGAACAATACGGCGCGCTCACCTATCTCGATGAAGTCCACGCGGTCGGCATGTACGGCGCGCGCGGCGCGGGCGTTGCGGAACGCGATGGCCAGATGCACCGCGTCGACATCATGGAGGGCACACTCGGAAAAGCGTTCGGCGTCATGGGCGGCTATATTTCCAGCACCAAAGCTATCGTCGATGTCGTGCGCTCTTATGCCTCGAGTTTCATTTTCACCACCGCGCTGCCGCCTGCGCTTCTGGCGGGTGCTGCGGCAAGCGTGCAGCACTTGAAAACCTCGCAGGTCGAGCGTGCGCGCCATCAGGAACGCGCCACTACTTTGAAAAAGATTCTGGCCGAAGCCGGCCTGCCCGTCATGCCCTCGGTCAGTCATATCGTTCCTGTCATGGTGGGCGATGCGCGGCTGTGCAAACGCGCGAGCGACGAGCTGCTGCAAAACCACGGCATCTATGTGCAGCCTATCAATTACCCGACCGTCCCGCGCGGCACCGAACGCCTGCGCCTGACCCCCACGCCCTTCCACACCGATGCCGATATGGCTGTGCTGGTGGAAGCGCTGTGTGCCGTCTGGTCGGGGCTATCGCTGCGCCGTGTCGCGTAAGCTATTTCCTAAAATTACATTGTAAAATAAGGCACTTGAGCGATTTGCGTTGACTCGTTCCAGGTTATTTCGTAAAACACCGCAGCTTAACATAATAATAAAAAAATCAGGTGTGCAATGTATATCAAAACCATCGACAACGGCGCCTCGCCGTTCCAACCTTCGAATCTCTAGAAATATATCCGCTCGGTTCTCGGCTTCGGCATCGCTGGTGTCGCACTGCTCGGCGCGGGCCTTGGCATCGCCGTCGCCGGTGTTGCAGCGGCGTCGCCAATCGTGGCTCTCGCGGGTGTTGGCAGTTTGCCGCTCGGCAAGGTGTCGCTGATGGCGCTGCCCTTATCGACCCTGTTGTTCGGTTATCGCATGCTGCGCGACATCAATAAGCCCGTCGACAAGGATCTTGAAAACGGCGAATTCAAACTGAACGGCAGCAGCCGCGATGTCGCGAAAATCCGCAAGCTCGAGAACAAGATCATCGGCCTGTCGCGCCGCTTCAACAAAGTTTCGCAAGTGCCCGACAAAACCCTCGCCAAGATCAAGGCACTGGTCGCAGCGCAAGATGAAACCGCCACCCGCGTCAGCGCCACCTATGTCACGCAAGTGCGGGACGGCTTTGGCTGGAAAACGGTGGAAGAGCCCGTGCGCAACGTGGAATACCGCAACGAATACCCTGTCGGAAATTCCACGACCAAACAAGTGCTGGCACGCGTGAAACTCGGTACGTAAGCGTTATTCTTCGTGCGGCGGCTGGGCTGCGCCCTTTTCAGGCGGCATGCCGATGAAGCCGTCCTTGTTGGGTTTCAGCAATTTCACGTCGCTGGGCGGCAGCGCTTTGATGGCTTCGATTTCCGGTGCGGTCAGCGCGTCGTCCATGCGCTTGGTGCCGCCGCATAACCCGCCGGTGTCGAAAGTGCCGGTGTCGAAATCATACAGCGACCACTGCTCGTAGAACTGCTCGCGCCGTTCATAGCCGAAAAACAGGAAAGACGTTCCCTTCTCGAAATCCGCGCCCATGCAGGTGTCGTGATGCTGGTTGGAATGGAACTTGAAAATATTTCCCTTCTCGACAGCCTTGAACCCTTCGTCCACCGTCACGGTCACGATGACGGGGATATCGTTGTTGCCGCGCTGCGTCCATTGCTTGACCAGCTCTATATCGGTGACCGTGCCCGTGAACACCGCTTGCGAATCTTCCCAGCGACGCGGGAGAGGCTGTTCCATGCACTGGCACTTGGTCGATTTCTGCAACGCGGCGGCAGGCTTTGGCAGCGGCAGAACGAGGGCGGCGGCGCAGGCCAGAATCAGGCAGAAGGCAGGCAGGGGGCGCATGGCGTTTTGGCTCCTTTTCCCCTAGTATATGCCAGCAAGTTTAAAATTCTGTGGCAGCGATGAAATCGCATGTAAGAATGATGAAATTACATAATAATACAGCTATTCCCGAAGAAGCCCTTGGCACGGTTGTCGCCATCGGCAATTTCGACGGCGTGCATCTCGGTCATCAGGCGTTGATAAAAAAGGCCGGCGAAATCGCGCACGCGCAAAATGCGAAGCTATCCGTGCTGACCTTCGAGCCGCATCCGCGCGAATTTTTCCAGCCGCAGGGCGAACCGTTTCGACTCACTCTGTTGCCCATGAAGCAAAGGCTGCTGGCGGAGCTTGGCGTGGCGCATCTGTTTGCCCTGCCGTTCGATGAGGCTTTGAGCCGGCTGACGGCGGAAGAATTCATCAAAAATATTCTCGGCGAAGGCCTCGGCGCAAAGCATGTTGTCGTGGGGCAGGATTTCGCCTTCGGCAAGGGGCGGGCGGGAAACGTGGAATTGTTGCAGAAAGCAGGGCATTTTGGTGTCACTGCTCTTGTCCCCGTGACCTGCGCGGGTGCCGAGGCTTATTCGTCTACGCGCATCCGCAGTTTTTTGAAAGAAGCGAAATTCTCAGAAGCCACAGCATTGCTCGGCCGTGACTGGCAGGTGGAAATGCCTGTGGTGCATGGCGACAAGCGCGGACGCGAGCTTGGCTACCCGACCGCGAACCAGCAGGTCGGCAGGTATCTTCGCCTGCCTTACGGCATTTACGCGGTGAAGGTCTTGATAGAGGGGGAGACAAACTGGCGCGGCGGCGTCGCCAATTTCGGCATCCGCCCCATGTTCCGCATCGAGCAGCCGATTTTCGAGACGTATATCTTCGATTTTACCGGAGATTTATATGGCAAAACAATGCGCGTGCAGCCCTTGAAATATCTGCGCGGCGAACAGGCCTTCGCGGGGCTCGAAGCCCTGAAAAGCCAAATTAAACAGGATTGCCATGCGGCGGTCTCTGTGCTGAAATCCCAGCAATTATAACAAATTGGAACCAAAGAATTCCGATGTCTGACCACGCATCAAAGCCCGGGCGTTATTTCATCGCCGCCTTTCTCCTGATTTTCGGTGTGCTGCTCGCCGACCAGGCTTCCAAGTGGTTCGTGCTTGAAACCATGCTGCGTGAAAAAAGCACCGGTCCCGATTTCTGGACATGGTTCAAGACCTCCGCACCGCTGCCGTATTTCGTCGACCAGATCGAAAAATACAAGACCGTCACTTTCAACGGGTGGCTCAATTTCACCATGGTGTGGAACAGGGGCGTCAGCTTCGGCATGTTCGACAGCGACAACCCGAAGATGCCCGTGATGTTCATGTGCCTGTCGCTGTTCGTGGCGATGGGGCTGTTCATCTGGATGGCGATTGCAAGAGGCCGGCTGCTGCTCGTGGCGCTGCCGCTTGTTATCGGCGGCGCGCTCGGCAATGTGTGCGACCGCATGCGCTTCGGCGCCGTCGCCGATTTTATCGACGTGCATGTGGGCGACCGGCACTGGCCCACCTTCAACGTCGCCGACGCCTGTATTTGTATCGGTGCGGGCTTCCTGATTATCCATGCGCTGCTGGACAACCATCAAAAGAAAACACCCTAGAGGAACGACATGAAACACACCCGTCTCGCCATTTTCGCGGCCTTGCTGGCCTCGATCGCGCTTTCTTCCTGCACCGATGTCAAAAAAGGCCTCGGCGTGGGGCGTAATTCGCCCGACGAATTCATGGTGGTGAAACGCGCGCCGCTGACCCTGCCGCCCGAATACGGCTTGCGCCCGCCCTCGGGCGATGGCGCACCTCCCGCTTCCGAAGCAGCAGGACAGGCGAAAACCGCGCTTATGGGCGGTACCTCCACGCCCGTCGATAAAGGCACATCCGAAACCGCGCTCTTGTCGAAAATGGGTGC
>JAYUPV010000182.1:0-2364 GCA_043759865.1 Alphaproteobacteria bacterium
CTGGAACGGGGGCAGGGTCTTTTTGATCAGGTCGTCCAGAAGTCGCTCGCCGACGCAGGCCTGAAACTTTCGGATCTCGACGACATCCTGCTGGTCGGCGCACAGACGCGCATGCCCAAGGTCATCGACGTTGTCCGCCAGTTCTCGGGCAAAGAACCCCGCCGCGATGTGACGCCCGATGAAATCGTGGCGATGGGCGCTTCCGTCCAGGCCGCCATTCTGCAAGGCAATGTCGAAGACGTCCTGCTGCTCGACGTTATCCCGCTCTCCATCGGCATCCGCGCCGCCGGCGACGTGATGTCGAAGATCATCGAGCGCAACTCGACGATCCCGACCGAGAAGAAGGAAATCTACTCGACCTATGCCGACAACCAGCCCAACGTCGAAGTCTTCGTCTATCAGGGCGAGCGCGACAAGGCGTCCGAAAACAAGCTGCTCGGCAAATTCTCGCTCGACGGTATCCCGCCCGCGAAGGCAGGCATTCCCCAGATCGAGATCACCCTGGCAATCGACGCGGACGGCGTTCTGAACGTCACCGCGAAGGACCTGACCACGAACCGCGACAAGAAGCTGACCGTGAAAGCGAACGGCGGCCTCACCGAAGCTGAAGTGGACCGCATGCTGAAGGACGCTGAGGTCAACGCCGAGAAAGACCGCATCTTCCGCGAAGGTGTGCTCGCCGCTGCCAATGCCGACTACCAGCTCAAAGACGCGAAGATGCACGAAGCTCAGGAGTACTACATCAAAGCTCCCGACGACCTGAAAAAGCAGTTCCAGGACACCATCAAGGAACTGACGACCGCCCGCGACAAGAAAGACACCGCAGGCATGGTCGAAAAGGCCGAAAAGCTGAAGAACGTCGTCACCGCGATAGGCGAAGCGTTCACCGCAGCAGCAACGGGCAACAACGCAGCCCCCGCACCGGAAGCGGCTGCGCCGGAAGCAAAACCCGAAGCAGGCGTCAAGGACGACCCTGCGGCGAAACCGCCGAAAGGCGCAACGCCCCCCTCTCCGTAAGCATACGGATTGGTAACGACCAATAAAAAAGGCCTCCATCAGAAAGATGGAGGCCTTTTTCTTTGATAAGTACCCTTACCGCGCCAGACCCAGTTCCCGCGCCTTGCGCTTGGCTTCGGCCTGTACTTCGAGATCGGCGAGGCTTTTCTCCAGCGACTTGATACGCGCGGCGTTTTCATTCGCGGGTTCGGCATTGGTTTTGAAGGCGGTTGAAATTTCCGCATCCGGCTTGATACCCTGTTCCGGCACGGATTCGCCGCCGCCTGCACCGCCTGCGATGAATTCCGCCTCGGTCGCGCGGTGTGCGCGGATATCGCGCTTGATAAGGGCGATGCCTGCCTGTACGACACCGTAGACCGCGCCGACCGCAAGGGCGGGCAGCAGCACCAGCCCCGATTTCGCGAACACGCCAAGCGCCGCAATCGAGAGCGCGGCGATGCCGATATTCTGCCCCCATCTTTTCATGGTGTGGAGATAGGAGCTGTCCTGCACGATAGAGCTTTGCGCTTCTTCGAGGCTTTCCGCCTTGCGAACGCCGGGAATGGCCTGCGCCACGCGGTGGAAGATCTCCTTCAGTCTTTTCATCTCTGCCGTCCTTCGTTCCTGTTCATTAAAAATACTACCCGCCGAAACCAAGGCGGCTGACGATGCTTTTGGGCTTGTCCAGCACCACGGGCTTGCCCGAGATTTCGTCCTGCAGCTGCGTCAGGCGCTTCTCCAGCGCTGCGATGCGTTCTGCATCGGCGGACGCGCCGCTTTTAGTGTTTGCGCTCGCGGCATTATAAGGCGCGCTCGCTTTCGCAGGTTTCTTGGCGACAAGCGCGGGCACCGGCTGCGGGGCGGTCAGTCTCTGTTCGTGCGAGGTCAGCAGCTCTTCCCGCGTTTGTTGCAGTTTCGCAATATTCTCGGCGGAGCTTTGTGCCAGCACCTTGGTCACGCCCCAGCCGACAAGCGAGAACGCGGCGGCTGCGACCAGCAGCGGGATCTTGATAGGCGTCAGCAAAACAATCAGGCCAAGACCAACGCCTGCACCCAGAAGGTTGCTCGACCAGCCTTTGACCTTTTTATAAAAGGACTGGCTGTCGTGTATTTCGGTATTGATGTCTTCGAGCTTCTCGCCGATGCGGGCGGGCTGTGCGGGTGAAGTGGCCGGTTTCAAGTCGCTCATCGTGTCCCTCTATTCTTACTGTATCCCTGTACCGTTATGCCCCATATGAGCATTTTAGGGATGATTCCCGAATAGTGCAAATCGATTACCGGTGAAAATGCCTGAAAGGCGCTTTTATTCCTATTTTTATCTTTTAAAATCAGTCATTTAAATATTTACAGCAAATAGTTAACTTTCAA
>JAYUPV010000183.1:0-3911 GCA_043759865.1 Alphaproteobacteria bacterium
CGGAAACGTCCAAAGCCACCACGCATGACAATCCGACCTACGATGTTGAAGGTATCGTGCATTATTGCGTCGCCAACATGCCGGGCGCTGTTCCCCGCACCTCGGCCTATGCGCTCAACAACGCGGTCCTACCCTACGGCATCGAAATCGCGAACAAGGGCTGGGTCAAGGGCCTGCAGGACAACAAACACCTGCGCAACGGCCTGACCGTTTGCAAAGGTAAAATCACGCAGGCCGAAGTCGCCCGCGACCTGAAACTCGATTATTCCAAAGCAGAGGAGCAACTGGCAGCATGATCTCGTTCCTGAAAAATTTCCTTTCCGGCGAAAAATCGCCCGAAGAACAAGCCGTCATCGCAACGGCCGCCGCCGAAAAACAGCATGAAGTGCTGGTCGTCGAAGGCCTCGCCATGGAAGAAGACGAAGGCTGCGAAGAAGAGCAGGAAAACTACAGCAACACCTGCTGCGGCGGCGGTTGCCGGAGCTAACAGAATAAAAAACCCCGGCGAAAGCCGGGGTTTTTGTTTGAGGCTGTTCTATTAAGCCGCCAACGATTTCATATCGATGACAAAGCGGTATTTCACATCGCTTTTCAGCATCCGCGCATAAGCCTTTTCAATGTCCTGAATATTGATCATTTCAATATCCGAGACAATTTTGTGCTTGCCGCAGAAATCAAGCATTTCCTGCGTTTCCTTTAATCCGCCGATGAGCGAGCCCGCAAGACGCTTGCGGCCGAAAATGACATTGAACGGCGCGACCGGCGGGTGGTCGGTTTCCGGTACGCCGACAAGGCACAGCGTTCCGTCGCGCTTCAACATGCCCAGCAGCGTGTTCAGGTCATGCGTTGCCGAGACGGTATCGAGGATGAAATCGAAACTGCCTGCATGTTTTTTCATGTCGTTTTCGTCTTTGGACAAAATCACTTCATGCGCGCCAAGGCGCAGCGCATCGTCTTTTTTGGAGGGCGAGGTGGTGAAAACAACGGTATGCGCGCCAAAGGCACGAGCGAATTTCACGCCCATATGGCCAAGGCCGCCAAGGCCGACGATGCCGACTTTCTTGCCGGGGCCTGCACCCCAATGTTTCAGCGGGGAATAGGTCGTGATACCCGCGCAAAGCAGCGGTGAAGCCGCAGCGGGGTCGAGGTTTGCGGGTACTTTCAAAACGAAACCGCACTTGACCACGATAATGTTGGAATAACCGCCCTGTGCCAGTGTCTTGCCGTCTTTCTCATAGCTGTTATAGGTCGGCACCATGCCGGTCATGCAAAACTGTTCAAGGTGGTCTTTGCATTCGGAACAGGCACCACATGAATCGATAAGACAGCCGACAGCGACAAGGTCACCGGCCTTGATATCCTTTACGTCGCTACCCACTTTTGCCGCGCGACCGACAATTTCGTGGCCGGGTACCATCGGGTAAACTGAATTTTTCCAGTCGTTGCGCGCTTGATGCAGGTCGGAATGGCACACGCCGCAGAACATAATGTCAATCTGTACATCATCGGGGCGCAGCTCGCGCCGCTCGAAGGAAAAAGGGCCAAGGGGCGTGGTGGCGTTTTGTGCGGCATAAGCGCGGGCTTTGGTCATGTCGGATTCCTTTTTCGTAAAAGATAAGAGGCGGGTGAATTCTGCTTTGAGGACATAGGCCGCGCCCGGCTCTCCGTCAAGGAGCTTCAAAAATTAAATGTGGTTTCTGGTTTTCGGGTCGAGAGCCGATTGCAGCGCGTCGCCCATGAAATTGCAGGCCAGCACCGTGAGGAAAATCATCACGCCCGGATAAATGGTCAGGTGGGCATGCTCCCATATCATCTCAGCGGCGTTGGTCAGCATGTTTCCCCATGACGGCAGCGGCGGCTGGATGCCGAGGCCAAGGAAGCTCAGCACGGATTCGAGCAAAATAATGTTCCCAGCGGCAAGCGCCGTCGCCACCACAATCGTGCCCAGAAGATTCGGGAACACATGCCGCAGCACGATGCGAAATCCCGAAACCCCCAGCGCCCGCGCCGCCAGCACGAAATCCATTTGTTTAATCGTCAGCGTGCGCGCACGGGCAAGCCTTGCGACAGTCGTCCAGCCGAGAAGGGAAATGATGGCGATTATTTTATAAAGGCTCGCGTTCTGCGCCCCTGCAATGCCACCAAGCCCCAGTTTCGCAGGGTCAAGCGCAGACAGAATAATCAGCAACGGCAGCGCGGGGAGGGATATGAGCAAGTCGGTAAAGCGCATCAGCAGCGCATCCCACTTGCCGCCCGCATAACCCGCCGCCATGCCGATACCCGTACCAATAAAAGCCGAGACAAGACCGGCGGCCAGCGCCACCAGCAGCGATACCTGCCCGCCATACAGCAGCCGTATGAAAACGTCCCGCCCAAGCTCGTCGGTGCCGAGAATATGCGCGCTTGAAGGAGGTAAATAGCGGCGGGCAAGGTCGGCTTCGTTGCTGGCAATCGACAAACTGCTTTCAATCATCCCCGCCGAAAAGCACAGGACGCAGAGCAGAAGCAGGAAAAAAGCGGGGAAAAAGTGCTTCATTTCTTCTCCGCATAGGAAACGCGCGGGTCGAGCAGCGCATACATCATGTCCGCCGCGAAATTCGCCAGCAGCACAAAAAAGGCAAGAATAAGAAACCCGGTGAGGGCAAGGTTGTAATCGTTGCCCATGACAGCATCGAACATCAGCTTACCCATGCCGGGGAAGCCGAAAATCGTTTCAATCGTCAGCGCGCCGGAGAAAAGCGTGCCGAGGTCGAGCATTAAAATCGTGACAACAGGCGGTAGCGCATTCTTGAAGGCATGCCCCCAGACGGTACGTGCGGGCGAGCAGCCCTTTGCCCGCGCGGTGCGGATATGGTCGGCGCGCAGCGCGTCAATCATCGTTGCACGCACATGGCGAATGTAAACAGCAAGCCCCGCAATTGTGATAGTGGCGACAGGCAGCGCCATACCCTTTACGTTGTCGAGCGAAGCCCCCGCCGGAAACCAGCCAAGCGACACCGCGAACAGGCAGATCAGCAAAAGCCCCAGCCAGAAATGCGGCAGTGAAATCCCCGCAAGGCAGAGCAGGTTGATGGCCTTGTCAGCCACACCGCCCGCCCGCCGCGCAGCAGCCACACCCAGCGGCACGGCCAGTGCCAGCGTGAACAGCAGCGATACGCCGAGTAATATCCCGGTGTTCACGAAGCGCGGAAAAATAACCTCCAGCACCGGCACGTTATAAAGTCTGCTATAGCCAAGGTCGCCTTGCAGCGCCGCCATCAGCCAGCGTCCGTACCGTACCGGCAGCGGGTGGTCGAGGCCGTAAAGCGCGCGCAGCCGTGCGGCGTCTTCCGGCGTGAACTTCGGGTTGCCTGCCGCCATCAGGTCAATCGGGTCGCCCGGCATCAGGCCGATAAGAATATAAACAAGAAAAGATACGAGCAGCAATGTCAGCAGGGCTTGCAGGAAGCGGCTGAATGCAAGCGAGCCGGTCATTTGCCCTCTTTGCCGTCCCCGGGAGGATTGTCTTTTACGTCTTCCATGCTCTTGTGCAGCATCTCGCGCAATTTCTTGCCAAAGCCGGGGCTTTCGTCGACCTTGGTCGCGTTCTTGCCTTCCTTCAGGTTTCTTTCCATGATCCCAAGAGTCCGCTCTGTCATGAGGCGTAAGGTAAAGCGGATATCAGCCCAGCGGTCGACGCCGACCGAGGCGTATTTACCCTGCTCAAGCGCCCGCAAGGGGTCGCAGATATCTTCGGGGATGTTGTCAGCCGGATAATGGGCGTCAAGATCGAGGACTTTCTTGATGCTGCTGATCAGCAGTGCCGAGTCTTGCGTGGCGTCCGCCGGCAGCTCGGGGTGGGGAATCATCCCGAACAGCTTGTCGAGCGTGTCGACCGCGTCGTTCGAGCCGCAGCGCAGCGCGTCGAACCG
>JAYUPV010000184.1:0-8503 GCA_043759865.1 Alphaproteobacteria bacterium
GCGCCGCCGCTTTCTGCACGTTTTCGAGGAACTGGGGGTTTGCTTTCAGCAGCGCCGCGCGGTCGGCCGCGACTTTGGCGTCAAAGCCGGTCGGCAGCACAGGGTCGGAAAGCTCCATCGGCATCAGGATGGGCTTCGAGCTTTTGATGACCATGCGGAACGCATCGACATTGGCAGGAGCGCCCTTCGGCGGCTTTTTGCTCTGGTCGAGGATGACCTGTTTCAGCTCTTCCGCCGACATTTTCAGGAACGGTGCGGGATCGACGCTGAGGTCGAACAATATTTCGGTCATGCCGCTGCCCTGACGCGCGCCGAGCGAGGTCACGACGGCGGGCTTTTTCTTGCCGAAGGAATAAGCAGTGTGCGTAAAGACTTCGTTGTCCTTGATAAATTCCTCGACGCCCCACGGGGTCGACAGCTTGGCCAGCTGTTCCCACACTTGCGGGGCTGCTTTTTTCAAGAGCTTGGCAATGCCGACGGTGGCCTTGATGTCGTTCATGGCATCATGCGCTTCGTCTTCGGACAGGCCGACATCGTTCTGGCGTGCGACGATGCCGAGCTTCATGCTCGGGTTGCCGGAGTTGTTTTCAATGTCGAGCTTCAGCACGCCCGGCATGTAGGCGTGGGCCGCCTGCACCGCGATCATGATATCGAAGGTGCCGTTGCTCTGGCCGTTCGAGGGGTTCTTGGCACCCAGCATCTTGTGATCGAGCAGGTTGGTGTGCAGGTTTTCGGCCAGAATGGGGTCGTCATAGCTTTCCGAGTTATAGCCCGCAAACGTGACAGGCCAGTATTGGGAGCGGATGAACTGGTCGACTTCCTGCATCATTTCGTAATGCGACGACTTGGCGTTTTTCAGGTCGTCGGGTGTGAAATGCGTGGTCAGCAGCGCGCCGGGTGACGGCACGACCCAAGGTGAAAGGCGGCTCTCGACTTTTTTCATCGCCAGCACGTTCATGTCATCATCGGTGATGATGATGCCCATTTGAAGGATCTGGCTGAAGTTTTCGTTCAGTCCGGTCGTTTCCGTATCGTAAAAAACGTACATGGCCTTTTCCTTCATTCGGATGAAACGGTCTTAAATTGCCGTTTTTTTGTTCTGTGCTGTTGGTATAGTGGTAGCATCGAACAATACAAAGAGCAATACGTTACGGGAAATAATGTTGTTATCTCAGGGCAAAAGATAGAATATGACCGCCGCCGCACCACACCCCGCCGCCGCCAAAAAATCGCCTGACAAAATTGAAGATATCCCATTAGCTATCAATGATTTAGTCAGCGCCTTAAAACAAACGCGCGAGAAGCTGAAAGAGGAATTCAAGGCCAATACGCGGTATATGGACGTTATTTTTCATAATAAACTGTCCCTGCTGGTGGACAATTCCATCGCCGCCATCGCCGAAGAACTTGCGGGAGATTCCAAAAAAGAAACCGGCCTGCCCTGCATTGTCGCGGTTGGCGGCTATGGCCGGCAGGAGCTTGCCCCCGCCTCCGATATCGACCTGCTGTTCGTGTCCGACGGGCCGCTATCGTCGGCTGGCAAAAAACTGGTGCAGGTGCTGAACGCCGCTTTCTGGAATGCGGGAACGAAGCTCAGCTATTCCGTCCGCACCGTCGACGAGTGCGAGGAAGCCATGCGCAGCGACCTGCATTTCGTTACCTCCCTTCTCGAAAAGCGTCTTGTCTGGGGGCCGAAAAAGACCTTCACGCTGCTCGAGGCCGTGGCGCGCAAATACCGCACCGCCTCCGCCCCCGGCACCTTCATCGCGGCAAAATTGGCCGAGCAGGAAGCGCGGCACAAGAAAATGGGCGACAGCCGCTACCAGCTTCAGCCGAACATCAAGGAAAGCAAGGGCGGGTTGCGCGATATCCAGACGCTGTTGTGGATTTCAAATTTCCTTTACGGCATCACCACGCCGGAAGGGCTGGTGGAACAGGCCATCCTGACGGCAAAGGAAGCGGAGACGCTGCGCGACGCACAGGATTTTTTGTGGGCGGTGCGCTGGCATTTGCATTTGCTGATGGGCAGGTTTGACGACCGGCTTTCATTCGACATCCAGCCCGAAATCGCGGCACGCATGGGATATAAAGAAACCGAGCCGAACAAGCGCGCCGAGCGTTTCATGAAAGATTACTTCATGACAGCAAGCGAAGTAGGCCACCTGACGCGCATCGTCTGCGCCGATCTGGAGGCACGTTCGCAGGCGGGTGGCGCTACGGCCGGAACGAAGAAACTGGCGATCGCCGATATCATTGAAGGCTTTCCGGTGCGGCACAACCGCCTGACGCTTGACCACGCCACGCATTTCAGAAAAACGCCGTCCGACATTCTGCGTATTTTCCGAACCAGCCAGAACACCGGCTACGACATCCACCCCGATGCTTTGCGCGCGATACGCAACGCGGTAAAAAACGCCGACTTCACGCAGGACGGCGAAGCGCACCGGCTGTTCCTGCTGATACTGCTCGACGACAAAAAGGCCGAGCAGACCTTGAGGCGGCTGAACGAAGCGGGGGTGCTTTCCGCCCTGCTGCCCGATTTCGGCAACATCTTCGCGCATATGCAATACGATATGTACCACGTGTTCACGGCGGACGAACACACCATCCGCGCTATCGGTTTCATGCATAAAATCGAAAATGGCGAACTGGCCGACACGGCAGAGCTGGCGACGGGGCTGTTCAAAAAAATCCAGTCCCGCCGCGCGCTGTATGTGGCGATGTTCCTGCACGATATCGCAAAAGGTACAGGCGGCAAGCATTCGGAACAGGGCGCAAATGTGGCGCGGAAAATCTGCCCGCATCTTGGCCTCACGCCCGAGGAAACCGAAACCGTTATCTGGCTGGTCGAAAACCATCTCATCATGACCATGTTCGCCCTGAAGCGCGACCTGAACGACCCGAAGACGATTGAAAACTTTATCGCCTATGTGCAATCGCCGGAGCGATTAAAACTGCTGCTCATCCTCACCACTTCCGACATCATGGCTGTCGGGCCCGACAAGTGGAACAACTGGAAAGCGGGTTTGCTGTCGGAGCTGTATTACAAGACGTATGAAAATATGTCGGGCACGCCGAAAGACCGCGAGGACAGCGACCAGTTCGTTATCCAGCAGAAAAAGGCGCGGCGGCTGGTGGGCGAAAACGCGCCGACGCTGCAATATCTCGCCGATTTTGCGCCCAAATATTTCTGGCTCAGCTTCACGCCCGAAGCGATTGCGGCTTTCGTGAAAGCGATGCAAAAAGGCACGGGTAAAGACGCGACCGTCATCCGCGTCGCCCCCGCCCCCGGCCATGACTTCACCGAGGTTTTCGTTTTCACGGCGGACAGAAAAGGTTTGTTCGCCACGCTATCGGGTGCGATGGCGGCGTCTGGCGCGTCGATTGTGGATGCGCGCATTTTTACCCTGTCAAACGGCATGGCACTCGACGTGTTTCAGGTGCAGGACCTGAACGGGCATGTCTACGAAAACACCGCTTACCTGCAAAAGACAATTAAAAATGCGCTTGCCGGCAGCATCGACCTCGCCGCCGAAATCGCCGAGCGCCGCAGAAACGCGCCGCAAAAAGGCCGCCATGTCGCAGCGCAGCCGCGCGTGATCATCGACAACAATGCGAGCGTCTCGAATACCGTCATCGAAGTCAACGGCAAGGACCGTGCGGGTTTTCTGTACGATGTCACCTCCGCGCTCACGCTTGCTGGCTTGCAAATCTCGGCTGCGAAAATCACCACCTTCGGCAGCCGCGCGGTCGACGTGTTCTACGTGAAGGACAGTTTCGGCCTGAAAATCGTCCACCGCGCGCGGCTTGCCACCATCGAAAAAACGCTGATGGCGGCGCTGGAAATGAAGCCCCAGCAGGCCAAGGATATTCCCTAAGTTATTGAAAATGGGGCTACATTCGCCAAGCGCTGCAATGCTTGTAAATTGCAGAGCGCGCCGCCTATACTTGCTCAGTAAAAACAAACGCTTGGAGTTTATCTTGGCAATCAAGGCCGTCGAAAAAGAAACCAAAAAAACCACCTCCGCCCCCACGGAAAAATGGACGCCTGACAGCTGGCGCAGCAAGCCCGCGCAGCAGTTGCCTGTCTACGACAATCCGGCGGAGCTGACGGCGGTCGAGAACACGCTAAAAAATTATCCGCCCCTCGTTTTCGCGGGCGAAGCGCGACGCTTGAAAAAAGCGCTGGCGAAGGTCGCGGCGGGCGAGGCCATCTTATTGCAAGGCGGCGACTGCGCCGAGAGCTTTGCCGAATTCCACCCGAAAAATATCCGCGACACCTTCCGCGTGATTTTGCAGATGGCGATTATCATGTCGTTCTCGGCATCCGTGCCGGTCGTGAAAGTCGGCCGCCTTGCGGGGCAGTTCGCGAAGCCACGCAGCGATGGCAACGAAACGAAAAACGGCGTCACTCTGCCGAGCTATAAGGGCGATATCATCAACGGCTCCGAATTCACGCCTGAATCGCGCCGCCCGAACCCGCAGCGCATTATTCAGGCCTATAACCAATCCGCCGCGACGCTGAACCTTGTGCGCGCTTTCGCGCATGGCGGCTATGCCGACCTGCACCGCGTGAACAAATGGATGCTCGATTTCGTCAAGGGCCACCCGATGTCGGACAGGTACAAAGACTTGTCGGAGCGTATCGATCAGGCGCTTGCCTTCATGGCGGCGGCGGGTATCACGGGCGAAAGCTCGCAGCAAATCCGCGAAGTTGATTTCTATACGTCACATGAAGCATTGCTGTTGCCCTATGAAGAAGCAATGACGCGCATCGACTCGACGACCGGCGAATATTACGACGTTTCCGCCCACATGCTGTGGATCGGTGACCGCACGCGCCAACCCGATGGCGCGCATGTGGAATTTTTGCGCGGCGTGAAAAACCCCATCGCCTTCAAATGCGGCCCCAGCCTTGCCATCGACGACATGCTGCGGCTGATGGACACGCTGAACCCCGAGAATGAGCCGGGCCGCCTCACCCTCGTTTCCCGCATGGGCCACGAAAAAGTGGCCAAGGGTTTACCGCCGCTGATTGCCGCCGTGAAAAAATCCGGCCACAACGTCACATGGTGCTGCGACCCGATGCACGGCAACACGCGCACATCATCGACCGGCTACAAAACCCGCGAATTCGGCAACATCATGTCCGAGGTCAAACAGTTCTTCGACATCCACTACGCAGAGGGCAGCTATCCCGGCGGCGTGCATTTTGAACTGACGGGTCAGGACGTCACGGAATGCGTCGGCGGCGCTTACAAAATCACCGATGAAAACCTGTCCGAGCGTTACCACACCCATTGCGACCCGCGCCTCAACGCCTCGCAGGCTCTGGAGCTCGCCTTCCTTATCGCCGATGAACTGCGCGGGCATTACGTGCGCAAGCGCGACGCGGCGGATGATGAAGGGATGAAAGTCTGATGAGCAAGCATTTCACCATCACCGTCGCGCAGCTGAACCCGACCGTCGGCGACATTGCTGGGAATATCAAGAAAATCCTTGATGTGTACCAGAAGCACAAGACGCAGGCCGACCTGATCGTCTTTTCCGAGATGATTGTGACGGCTTACCCGACCGACGACTTGACCCTGAAGCCATTCTTTATCGACCGCGTCATGCGCGGCGTGGAGAAACTGGCGGCCGAGATTGATGGCACGGGCGCGGGTATCGTGATTTCCGCACCGTGGCGTGACCAAGGCAAGGTGTTTAACACAGCACTCCTTATCCACGACGGCAAGATTGTGGCGAAGCGTTTCAAGTGCCACCTGCCGAATTACGGCGTGTTCGACGAAGTGCGCCTGTTCGCCGCCGGCCACCTGCCCCATCCGGTGGAATTCAAGGGCGCGAAGCTCGGGATTCTGACTTGCGAAGATATGTGGTATCCCGACGTTGCCGCGAACCTGCGCAAATACGAGGCGGAAATTCTGATTTCGCCGAACGGCAGCCCGTTTGAAATTGAAAAAACCCATGTGCGCCTCGACCATGCGCGCAAGCGTGTGGCGGAAACCGGCCTTGCGCTTTTGTACGTCAACCAGGTCGGCGGCCAGGATGAATTGGTGTTCGATGGCGCATCGTTCATCATGGACCATAACGGCAAAGTTCTGACGCAACTGCCGAGCCATCAGGAATACATCACGACAAGCATCTGGGAACAGGGCGTTGACCGTATCTTTGTCTGCAAATCGACCGAGACATCGCATACGCTTTATACCGGCACGGAATCAATCTACCAGACGCTTGTGCTGGGTCTGCGCGACTACGTGAACAAAAACGGCTTTCCGGGCGTGCTGCTCGGCATGTCGGGCGGTATCGACAGCGCGCTTTCGGCGGCGATTGCCGTCGATGCGCTCGGCCCCGACCGCGTGCAATGCTACATGATGCCCTCGCCCTATACCTCGAAAGAAAGCATCGACGACGCTGCGGAATGCGCGAAGCTGCTCGGCATCAAGCACGGCTCGGTCGCCATCGAGCCCGCGATGAAGGCGTTTGAAGAAATGCTGAAGGGCGCCGCGAACCAGAACAACGGCATCACCGCCGAAAACATTCAGGCACGCGCGCGCGGCATGTTCCTGATGGCTGTGTCGAACTCGACCGGATATATGGTGCTGTCCACCGGCAACAAATCGGAAATGTCGGTCGGCTATGCGACGCTGTACGGCGACATGGCGGGCGGTTTCAACGTGCTGAAAGACGTTTATAAAATGTCGGTGTTCGAGCTTTCGAACTGGCGCAACCAGTACCACCCGCAAAACGCCAAGGGCCCCGCAGGCCGCGTGATACCGGAACGCATCATTACCAAGCCGCCCTCGGCCGAGCTGCGCCCCGGGCAAAAAGACGAAGACAGCCTGCCGCCCTATGCCGCGCTCGACGATATTTTGCATTGCCTTGTCGAAAACGAAATGAACATCGATGAAATCGTGGCGCGCGGGCACACGGTCGAGACGGTCAACAAGGTCTGGAAGCTGCTCGACCGCGCCGAATACAAGCGCCGCCAAGCCTGCCCCGGCGTGAAGATCAGCCGCAAAGCCTTTGGAAGAGATAGAAGATATCCCATCACCAACAAGTTTACCGATCTTATTGTGGAGAACGGTTAAAGCGGATAGACTTGTCAAAAGGGAGTTCGGGGATGGAAACCTACGATACGATATTGAAGGCACAGGACATCTATAAGAAAATGATGGCCTGCGACCAGCCCGCCGCCTTCAAAAAGGTTTTTTCCGAGTCCATTTATAAATACACCCTCGATGATTTTTACCCTGTTGTCGTGCGCGCGGAACTTGCCGCCGCGCTCGCCTTCTGCAACCGCGAAAGAATGCGCGGACGCGAATTCGATTTCCCTGCTTACCTCAATACCGGTTTCGGGTTGAAGCCCCAGCACATGCTGCACCTCGTGACTCAAGTTGTGGCTGATATCATGGACTGCGAGCTGGACACCGCCGAGGCTATGTTCCGCAGCTTTGACTTTACCATTGAAAATGGCATCGTCACCGCGCACCCCGCCGCCGAGCAGGAAAGCAAGCCCCGCAAAGTGCTTGACTTCAATCAGGCGCGCCAGAGGAAAACAGCGGGCAATGCTGGATGACAAGCCGAAAGATTACAGCAACCTGACGGCGTGGTTCCACCACTTCCGCTTCACCAAGCATTTGCCCGGCATGCCCATGAAACTCCGTGCCGCGATGAAGGAAGCACCGGATAATAACGCCGCGCGTTTTGTGATGACCGCCTATGCGGCGGCGGCGCTGGATGTCGCATTTTTCATCCGCCTCGGCAACGTGCCCGCGACTTTCGCGCAGGAACTGGAATTGACCACCGGTTTGAAAACCGGCTGGCTGCAATCGCTGTCGGTCGATGAAATCGCCAAGCCCATGAAAGTCACCGCAGCCGAGCTTGCCGCAAAACTGCGCGAAGGCGGTTTCAAGATTGATGCCGACGGCATTATCGGCGGGTATGAACAGCCCTCCCCGTCTTCCCCTCCCGCCGCCCAGCCGGCCAAACCCAGAGATTTTGGCATTTTGTAAATTTTATCTTATTGATAAATAAGCATATTATCTGCATTATTTTACATATTGCAATGTCTGCCTGTTTTGAGTATATTCTTATATCAGTCACTTTCAGGCGGATAAGGCGCAATGGCCGTTACAACAGCTAGCATGCACGAACAGCACGTCGCGGCGGAAAAAACAAAACCCCGCCTGCGCGTTACCTTCCGCAAGGCGGCCCAGCGCGATATCGAACCGATGGCGAAAGTTTTCCAGCACGCCTTTGCCGCCACCAACGAATTTACAAATCCTGTGAAGTATCTCGATGACGCGCGTCACAGCCGGAATCACCGCCTTGTGACCGCCAAGGACGCCGACGGAAAAATCGCCGGTTTCGTCATGACCAATTTCAATTCCTTTGCGCGCGGTTCGTTATATGTCGACCAGCTCGCCGTCGATCCTGATTTTCAGGGCCATGGCATCGGCCGCGCCCTGATGAAAAAGGCCGAAGAAATCGCGCTGAA
>JAYUPV010000185.1:0-6853 GCA_043759865.1 Alphaproteobacteria bacterium
TTTTCTTTCCAGCGCGTCTTTTTGCGGGCTGTCTTTCATTTTCTCGCGGAAGTAATAGAGCGAACGGGCAGAAACGTAAAGCATCGAGTCCACGTCTTCCTGCGTCATGGGATAGCCGATTTTGCGGTCGAAATGGTCGTAGGTCTTTTTCGCGTCGGGGTTTACCAGGAGGCCGAGCTTGAAATCGCGGTCTTTCAGGTTGATGTCCTTGTCCCAGTCTTCTTCCGCAACATGCAGGAAGCGGAACACGGGGCCGAAGAGTTCTTCGCGCGCGGCGTTATAGCGGTCGACGGTCGCCTGGCTGAAGAACGCGTCTTGTGCGAGCGCGCCGGTCAGGTTGACGGTGCTTTTTTTCGTGGGGTCGGCGTAGAAATCCTGCACCTGTTGCAGCTTCACGCGGGCATAGCCGACCAGCACCTCGGTGAACATCTGCATTTTGTCGAACAGGGCAATTTCGCCGAAGCTTTGCAGGTCGTCTTCCAGCGTGGTCTCGGAAATGAACAGCGCATCATGCGACGAAATCAGCGCGCCGAGGATGTTGTTGCCCTTCAAACCGTCACGGTATTCCTCGAGCGCGTCGAGATCCGATTTCAGGAAACGTCCGGTTTTGTTGGGGTAGATGTCTTCGGTCGAAACGACTGTGCCGGTTGAATCGACCAGCAAATCGCGCTTCAGCAGCAGGTTTTTGTAGTAATGCTTGCCAAGTCCCTTGCGGTCCTGCCCTTCGACGGGGGGAATGCCGCGCGCCACCATGCCGAATTCCCAGACGGCGAGGTATTCGACGGCCTTTTCAAAGGTCATCGGCTTGCCATCTTCGCCCGTCAGTATCTTGTCGATCTGCACAAGGCGTTCGTTGGGGTTGACTTGCTTCAGGAACTGGTTGGTTTTTTCGACCACGACCATGACATACCAGCCATCGCCGCCGCCGGGCGCGGGAGACATGCCGCGCCACATCACGTTTTCAGGATCGTTCTCGGCAGGGAAGCCGGCAGTCCGTGCGTCGATCCTCGCGCGCTTCGCTTCGGGCGCTGCTGCGCCGGAAAAATCCCTGCTGACGAGTTTCGGTGCTGTCATGACTGCCGGCTCCTTGCCTTGAGTTTCGCTTCGCTTACGGCTTCATTGCGTCTTTTTTAGCGGCGGGCACTGCGACGGCGTTGTCATTGACAACGACGGGCGCGGTGATTTTGGTCGCCGCTTCGCGGAACGCACGGCCGGCTTCATCAAGCGCAGCGCGCTGTCCTTCCAGCTTCTTGTTGTATTCGGTAACGAAGACGAGGTCGTCCGCGATGTCCTGCGTACGTTTTTGCAGGTGCTGGATGACCTTGACGGGGTCAAGCGTGCCATGGCCAAAGGCCTCGCGCGCCATCGCTTTCGTCAGGTCCGACAGTTTTTGCGACTGTTCGAAGATTTTGTCGCCGAAATCGTCAGCCGCTTTCACAGCGCCTGCGATGTCTGCAATCTGCGCGGTCACAGCTGCTTCAGCAAGGATTGCTTTCCACTGGCCTTGCGAGGTCGACAGGTGGCTGTCGATTTTCAGCTGGCTCATGACGAGCGCTTCTTGCATATCGTCAATCGTCTTCAGCTGCACGAGGCTCGACTTGTGGAAGCTGTCCATGTCGGTCAGCTTGGTGTTGAGCACGGTGGTCGCGAGGCGCAGGTTGCGCAGCTCGACCTGTTGCAGGGGCGAGCCGGAGTTGCCGGCTTCGGCTTCCAGTTTCGGCAGGATTTCTTCTTTCAGGCGTTTGTAGACTTCGAGGCCCGCGCCGAGGTAGAGGCTGTAGTCGCTGTAGGCGGTGAGGCGGTTGGCTTCGAGCGTCTCGAGGTCTTTCACGACCTGCGGGATTTTCGCTTTTGCTTCTTCGAGGTCGCTCACGACTTCGGACAGCTGCAGCAGGCTCTTGTCGACCTGATGGCGGACGTCTTCGATTTCGATTTTCGACTTGCTTGCGCCCGTCAGCGTGTAGAACAGCTTGCGGATGGGGTTTTTCAGCCAGGTCAGGCCGGCCATCTCGATGTTACGCGCGATTTTCTTGGCATAGGCTTCGGCCATTTTGCCGACGCCTTCGAAGTCGAAGTTCGCGAGCTTTTCCTTGACGCTTGCGAAACCACCGAGGAAGCCGGTGGTGTTTTGCAGACGGCGAAGGATCGCTTCGGACGAGTCACCCATCACTTGCGTCGGCTCTTTGCCGAAGGTGGTGATGGAGTTGAGGTCTTTGGGGTCGATGGAAGCGATCAGCTTGTCCATGAACTCTTTTTTGTCTGTGGTCAGGGTGGAGTCGCGGTAGTTGACGATGTCCTTGTTAAAGGAATTGTCGTTACCGGCGGAAGCGCCGAAAGTTTCTGCGATGGTCTTCTTGTCGGTAGCGAGTTCGTTAGCCATTGTGGTGTTCCTTCTTCTGTGCAAGTGACTGTTAAAGTTTTTTTACGGAGTTTTAGGTTTTATCTCGAAATGCCTCGGCCGCCCCCGCCGATGCTGAAGCCGGAGGAGCGTGAAACGCCCCCGCCGCCGATGCTGAAACCGTCAGAGCTGCTGACGGAGGGCGAGGAATGGCGCGTTGCAACGCGGCTGGCGGCTGCGAAGGCGTCGTTGATCTCCTGCTGGCGGCGGCGCGCTGCTGCCGCTTCTTCTTCGGCGATGCGGCGCAGGCGGGCCTGTTCCGCTTCATAGGCTGCAACGCGCGAGTTCACGCTGCGCTCGAGGCTGGTGAAATCGAGCAGCAGCTGGTTGCCCTCGAGCTGCACCGCGCCGCGTGACTGCACTTTTGCGGTCATTTCGGCAACCGAGGTGCCAACGGCGGCGGTGTAGCCATCCACCGCGTCGCTTGCATCGTTGAGGTTGCGTGCGTTGGTGCGCGAGGTTTTCGAAGCGGTCGCGATGTTGGCCTCGATGGTGGAGGTCGGGAAATCGACCGTTTCGCTGCCGACGCGGCCGACGGCGTCGGAGAGTTCTTTCAACGGGCTGCGGATTTGCGCGAGAGTGCTTTCCGCATGGGTCAGCTGCGCCGCGCCTTTTGATTCAAGCTGTGAAAGAAACGCGATTTTGATGGTCGAGAGAGCGGCTGCTTGAGCGTTTTCGCCCGGCAGTTCATTCAAAAGACCCTGGACAAAGCCTTCGCTTTTCAGCAGCAGGCCTTTCACGAGGCTGCGGATGCCCTGCGCGATGCCCTCGGGGCCTTTGTAGCTGTGGTCAAGCGTGTCCATGCGGCTGCCGATGGCGTAAAACTGTTCATAGCTCTTCTGGTGTTCCGCGCGGTCGGCCTTGATTTTTTTCTCGTTTTCGCGGAGGCCGCCGATATCGGTCGCGTCTTCGAAATAGTCGCCGTATTGCTTGTTGTACTTGCTCATGACCTTGACAGCGCGATAGGGCCCGAGGAAGCCGACAGCCGCCTGCATCAGGCGCCATGTCGCTTTGAAGAAGTTCTTGATTTTCGAAGCATTGCCGCCGCCGAGGGTTTCGAAGCTGTCATGGTTTTCGACGGTGATCTGCACGGAGGGGCGTTTCGCGTATTTTTCGTTGTGCGCGCGGATGGCCTTTGTCGTTTCGTCGAACTGGCCGATTTCGGGGGAAATTTTCGAGAGCGCTTCGTCATGCAGCTCGACATTCGCCTTGATCTCGGCGGTTTTCGAAGCGACGGACTGGCGCGTGCCCCATTTTTCGCCGAGCTCGGCGCGTTCCTTGCGGTTGATTTCGTCTTGCTGGGTCCAGTTGGCGACCACATTGTTGAAATTGTAGTTCGCGCCCTGCCCTTCGGCGGCGCGTGTCAGCGCGGAATAGCGGCCCGCGTCATCGGCCACGACCAGCGCCGTGACATTGCTGTCGAGAACGCGGGTGGCGGAATTTTTATCTGTCTGGATATTGTTGACGGCGTTGTTGAGTGAATTAACCGCCGAGGACTGCGTTTCAATGAATGTTTCAATGGTTTGCTTGAGGGTGCGAATGCTGGGCACTGGGGGCTCCTTGACGGTTAAATGCAATTAATTGTTTGTCATATACCTAAGACAGGACGCGCCACTTCTACGGCGATTCACAGGTTATGTCAACGCATGTTTCATAATGTGGAAGAAGGCGTTGCTAAACTACTGAATATATATAATATTATATATTTTCGATAATCTGAAATCAGAGGGTTTTGAAGGGGATGCCGATGCAGTTTTGACGCATCGCGAAAACAGCCGTGAGGACAGGGCAGCCCCTGCCCTGCTTGGAAAAAACCAGTTGCCCCCCCCCCTTGCCGCCCCTGAGAAAGCAGAGGCGGCGGCAAGGGGTGATGAAAGCGATATGACTTAGCCGCGAATGGACACAAATAAACACGAATATTTGTGTCCATTAGTTCAAACTACTGGAGTTCATTTTACTTCGACCCGAAGAGATCGTTCATACGCTGGCAACGGTCTAAAGGACCTATTGGAATTGGGCGTACTCTTTGGAAAAAATTTTTAATGGTCTCTTCCAATCCGTCTCTCTTTGGAAAGAATGTAAGAAATCCGCTATTCATTGTCCCCGGAATAAACGCAGCAGGATTGTCCCAGTCTTTCCTATATATGTAGTAAGTCATCTGCCATATTCCTCAACTCCAGACGTCGACACACTTCTTGGCGCATAATACACATGAACCAGAATAGAAAGGCTATGAGGATCATGCACATCTTCCCAGCCCTCCCCACGTTTGGCTGAGGAGAGCAAAAGAATTGGCTTCTTGCCATCATTGCCGTTTAAAATATTTGCGAAATTTTTTTCGACTGCCTGTTTAAGAAGCTTGGAAAGATTCTCATATCGAAGAACAGGCGGAAGCGCGGGATTTTTTTGATCATTGGGATTTTGAAATATTGCGAGAACAATTTTGTCGAATTTATAAACACCGCCTGTCTCTTCAGGCGTGACCTTGCATGACTCAGGGTGTGGTCGAACATATCCATATTTACATGTAAGCTTCTCTGAAGAAATCTCCATAGAAGAGAAAACTAACCAACAGCAAAGAGCGATAAAAACACCAAATACTATCGACCATTTGATCAAAGAATTTCGAGGCAAGTTAAATTTCTTTCATTCTAATTGTCCTGACATTTAATCAAAATAATTGGAGTTAACTACCGCCTTTTTACTTCCCCGCAATCGTCAGCCCATTAATGCGCGTGGTCGGTGCGGCCATGCGGTGGGAGGTGCTGGGCAGGTCGGGCGTGTCGTTGGCGACACTCGCCTTCATGAACATGTCTTTCAAATTGCCCGAGACGACGAAGCCGCTGACGGCGATGTCGGTCACTTTGCCGTCTTTGATGAGCAGGCCATAAGCCTCGCGTGAGTGCGTGCCGCTGTTCACGTCGACCGTGCCGCCGTTGAAGCCTTTTATATAGATGCCTTCTTTAATGTCGGCCATCAGTTCGGCGGGGGTTTGCGTGCCGGGCAGGACGCGGGTATTCGACGGGCCATTCTCGCGCCCGATGGGTTCGATGCCGAGCAGGCGCGCTTCAGTCAGCGATACGTCATAGCTTTTGAGCACGCCGTTTTCGACGAAGGTGATGGGTTTTTCTTCAAGCCCTGCAGTGTCGACATGACGCGAGCCGATGCCGCGCGCGACCAGAGGATCGTCGACGATAGTGATTTCAGCCGACATGACCTGCTGGTTCAGCTTGCCCTTCAGGAAAGTCGTGCCGCGATACAGCGCCGTGCCGCCGATGGCGGAATAGACGGAGGAAAAGAAACTTTCAGCGGCGCTATTATCGAGCACAATCGGCATTTCGCCGGTCGCGGGCAGCACCGCGCCGAGTTTCGAGATGGCATTTTGACCTGCCTGCGCGCCGAGTACTGATGCTTTCGCCATGTCATTGAAGTGGCGCGCCATGCTGTATTCGCCGCTGATCTGCATTTCGTTGTTGCCTGCGGCAATCACAGATGCACCGGCGGAATACATGGTGCGGCTTTCCTCGATATCGAGACCGTTGGTGGCGAGGATGAGAAGATGGTCTTCCGATTTGGTGACGCTGACGGAGCGCGTGGCCTTGACACCCGGCTGCGCCATTGCCGCCACTTCGACTTCTTTCGCGTAGTCGATCATTTCCTTGGTCGAGGGCGGGGTTTTGTCGAACAGATCGAGGTCTTTTTCAACGCCCTTGAAAACCTTGGCGGGTTCAAGAAGGCGCTTGCCCTTGTTTTCCGGCACAAGATGAATGGCCTTCATGTTGTCGAGCATCGCCGCCTGCAGCGCGGTTTCATCGAGCGTGTTTTTGCTGAACGACAGCGTGCGGTCGCCCGCGAACAGCGTCACGCCGACGTTATAGGTTTTTCCGGCGACTGTTTTCGTCACCTGACCTTTTTCGATGCTGTTTTCCGTGCGGTCGGCGGCGGAAATGACAATGCGCGCATCGGTGATGCCGTAGGCGGCACCCGCCGTGACGGCGTAATCGAGCAGCAATTCACCCAAGGGACGTGCGTCTTCGAGGAATTTTTTGTCTGTCGACATTTTTACTCTCCGTTTATTTCTTGTTGCCGCCGACATTCAGCCCCGACACGCGGATGGTGGGCTGGCCGCAGCCGACCGGAACTTGCTGGCCGTTTTTGCCGCAGGTACCGGCGCTTTTCTCGAGCGCGAGGTCGTTGCCGACCATGGTGATGTTCTTGATAACCGTGAGGCCGTCGCCGACGATGGTCGCGCCCTTCACCGGTTCGCAGATGACACCGTTGCGGATGCGATAGGCGAGTTTCGCGTTCATGTTGAACTTGCCCGAAACAATATCCACCTGCCCGCCGCCCATGTCGGAAATATACAAGCCGTCTTTGACGGACTTGATGATATCGGCTGGGTCGTGCGTGCCGTTTTGAAAATAGGTGTTGGTCATGCGCGGCATGGGCGCATGG
>JAYUPV010000186.1:0-3035 GCA_043759865.1 Alphaproteobacteria bacterium
CGACCTTTTTAAAGAACCGTTCCGCATCTGGCTTAAAGAAAACACGCAAAGCACCGCCGCTTTCCGGCAGGAACACGGCAACACCACCATCATCGTCGACAAGCTGTCGGAAGACGGCAAGACCATCGCGCCGCGCCTGACCTCGCCCGAATTCGAGCGCAAGGAAGCCGAGCGGCTGTCACGCGAGGAGCTCAGGACTTTCCTGTCCAACGGCATCCACACCCGTACAGAAGTACAGGCACCGGTGAAAGCTTCTTTCAGGAAGCGGTCCTTTACGGTTTCGTAAGGCCCAAATTCTTTTTCTGGACGGAAGAAATGCGCGGGTCAGGCGGGTTGCCGCCAAGCTCTTTCAGCTTTTCATAGGCTTCGATGACGGCATCCTGCCGCTGCAGCTCGGAAAAATTCTGGACGGTCACGGGCGCGGGGCGTTCGATATCACGGAAAATTACCTGCTGCGTCCAGAAATTGAAGGTCATCGTCAGCCCGTCGCCCTCACGCACTTCGAGGCTGTGGTCGTTCAACCGCGAAAAACTGTAGCCGTTCGCCGTCACAACAGGTGCTGCGGGATGGTCTGCCCCTTTCGGTGCTTCGTTGCGGTAGCGCGACAAATAACCCTTCGCATTGCCCTTGCCCGCCGTCACGGCGTGATCATAGGCGCTGAGGCCGTGATTGTCTGTTGTTTCCGGCTTCGCGCCAGCCTTGACGAGAATGCCGAGGGTTTCTATCTGGTCGCTCAACACCGCGCGCATTATCGGCGTGCGGCCTTCCTTGTCAGTCACGTTCACATCCGCCCCCGCCGCAATCAGCAGTTCCAGCACGCGGCCATGGCCTTTTTCCGAGGCGCCCAGCAGCGCGGCATCGAGCGCGAGCTTGACACCCTGTTCTTCTGCAGAGGCCAGCAGGGTCATCACCATGCGGATATTACCGCTCTTCGCGGCATAGGCAAGCGCCGTCAGGCCCCTGCCGTCGGGCAGGTCAAGCGCGGCGCTACCCTTGATGAGTATTTCAAGAATTTCCTGATTGCCTTGTGCGGCGGCGCAGGCAAGCGGGGTATAGCCGTTGTCCTCGCCAAGATCGATCGAAGCTTTTTTGGCGAGAAGCGACACCACCATTTCGCGCTTGCCACCCGATACAGCGGCCATCAGCGGGGTGCGCCCCGAGGCGTCGCGCGTGTCGAGGAATACTTCCTTGCGATCGAGCAGCAGACCGAGATACAGTTGGCTGTTTTTGGCGACGGCGATATGAAGCGCGGCGGGCTGCTTCGCTGTTGCGGCGTTGATATCGACCTTCGATTGCAGAATGCACCCAACCACGTTCAACGGCGCGTCTTTTTCCATCGCCTCCATCAATATCGTCTTGTCGAAACTAGACTGGGTCTTCAGGTCGCCACCCGCTTCCATCAATATCAGCGCCGTATGCCAGCCGCTGTGCTCGATGGCACGGTACAGCGGCGTGCGCCCGTAATTGTCCTCGGCGTGGATATCGGACCCGAGTTCGATGAGTTTTTTCAGGGCGATTGTATAGCTGGGGTTGCGCGCCACCAGCTTTATCAGGACGGTCGCGCCGTCACCATCTTTTTTCTCCAGCAGCGCGCCGGCTTTTACGAGCAACTCGAAAGCTTGCGCGACGGACTCGTCCTTGTAAAAACCGGTGGACCGGAACAGCGGCGAAACATAATAGCTGTCCCATTCCACATTCGGGTCGCCACCCTTTTTCAGCGCCTTCACCAGCTTCTCGGGAACAAAGCTGTTATCGAGCGCATCATAGATAGCCCGGTTCTTCTCGCGCTGGGACATGCCGAACATGGTGATCGCTTCCTGAAGTCTGGTTAATAGTTGCCATATCATAGATTTCACATATCAAAAGTCAACCCGGAATCGTCCATGGATTCCAACCGCATGCACAGGTCGTTGCTTTTCACTAAGCGACTGATTAATATGATTTATACAAAAGGAACGCCCTTTGACTGCCAAGCCGAACCGGCATTTGATCGTTGTCTACCACGAAGACTGCATCGACGGTCTGGCATCCGCTTGGGCGTTCGACCTGAAATGGGGTCCTGACCCCAATGTTCACGTTTCCTACATCCCCTATGGTCACCACACCATCCCCGAGGCGCAGGAGCAGCTCCGCAAGGAAATGGTCGCGGGCTCGGAAATATTTTTTGTCGATGTCGCACCGTCAAAAGTTTTCCTCGACGAACTGATGTCCCCCCTCGCCTCCGGCCTGCCGCCCGCGAAGGCGGTGCGTGTCATGGACCACCATAAATCGGCGGGTGAAGCGCTCGCAGGTTACACCCCGCCCGTTGACGCACAAGCGCCGAAGCTCGAAATCCATATCGACGATCACCACCCTTCCGCCGACAACATGGTGTGGGATACGCTGCTGCCCGACCGCAAGAAGCCGCCCTTCCTCGAAATGATCGTGAAGATGGACCTGTCGCGCGATATCAAGGAAGAACACGACCTTGCCGCCGCTGCATTGATTGATTCAAAGAACATCCGCACCATCGCCGACGCCTTCAGCAATTTCACCGACCTTTCCGTGCTGTCGAAGCACGACATGGTTGTTGCGGGGCAGAACATCCTGTCCGACCAGCAAAACCGCATCCAGAAGCTGTCGGACAACGTGATGTACACCCGCATCACGCTGCTCAACGAAAAGCAGCAGGAAGAAGCCATTTGGGTTCCTGTCATCAACGCCGATGTGCAGAATTTCGGCCGCCATATCTCCGACTACCTGCGCGAACAGGGCGACCGCACCGGCATGGGCATGGCCTTTGCGTGGTATGTACAGGGCAACGGCACCGTGACCATGAGCATCCGCTCCGACGGCAACCCCGACGCGAGCAAAATCGCCGAAGTGCTGTGCCTGACACCCGGTGTCAAGGGCGGCGGGCACAAGACAAGCTCTGCCGTGCATTTCCAGTCGCTCAAGCAGTTCACCGACCTCATCCCGCTCTATACCGAAGCGCAGATGGCAGAGCTTAAAAAAAAAGACCTGAGCGCTCCACCGGTACTGCCGGCTAACGATAC
>JAYUPV010000187.1:0-3414 GCA_043759865.1 Alphaproteobacteria bacterium
CCGCCGGCCTTGTCTGGGCGATAGCATGCGTGCTTTGCGACCTGTTGGAGGAATTCAAAGTCCTGCGTATCAGGGGACATCACAAACTGTATTAGGATATATCTCTGATTTTAAAGGGAATATCGCGCACCCCTTGATTTTACATATTAAACAATATACACTCTTTCAAGTCAAAAAAGGGAGTGTGACACATGGCCGAGATCGCAGATTTCAAAGCAGCCGCCAATAAACCGGGCTACGCAAAACTGAGCCAGACCGAAGTGGTGCTGACCACGCCGCAAGCGGAAGGCAACCTTGTCCAGATTTTCAACTTCGCCAAGGCAGAGCCCTTCGTGCTCGGCTATGTCGTGAAGGGCGAGACGCTTGATGCGGTGTCGTCGAAGCAGATGAGCCAGCTGACCGGCAGCAACGAAATCACCGGCCTGTCCGATGCCTATGTCGCGCTCAAGCAACTGGGCGGCGACCCGTTCAAGCTGCAACAGCAACTGGCACCCAAGCCGAAACAAGGCTGGTTCAGCTAACATGGCCGCAAAAACCACAAAAGATTTCACGCGTGCAGGCTCGGGCGAAGAATATAGTTATATCAGCGACACAGAAGTGCTGCTGACCGCGCCGCACAAAGACGGCACACTGTTTCAGTATTTCAATTTCGCCGCGAAAGACCCGAGTGTCCGCATCGTGCTCGATACGGGGCAGGTGAAAATGGATATCGGCACGGTTTTCATGGAAGATATCAAGGATGCCCGCGTGCATCATTTGTCTCAGGCCTATCTCGCCCTGCGCGAACTGGGCGGCGACCCGTTCGGCACCCGCGCGCAGGCAGACAGACAGAGCGGCAAAAAACCGACAGCTCCTGCTAACCCTGCGAAATAATCACGCCGCTTTTTGCAGCGCCTTGTCGATTTCTTCGGCAAGGTCTTCGGGAGGCAACGAGCCTTCCACGCGCACTTTTCCGCCAATGATGTAATAGGGCACGGCGTGCACCGCCTCGGCGTCGTTTTTCGCGAGGTCGGTGGCGATGCGGTCTTTGCCTTCATGGTCGCGGAATTTCCTCTCAACCACGGCGCGGTCCATACCTGCCGCTTCGGCGATGTCGGTCAGTATCTTGAGGTCGCCGATAAATTTCCCTTCGGTGAAATAGGCGTGCATTACGCCCATGGCGACGGCTTCCAGTTTGCCTTCTTCCGCCGCCCAATAAATCAGCCGGTGAGCGGCGTTGGTGTTGGGGGAAAGGGTGATTTTGTCGAAATTGAAATCGAGGCCGAGATCGGCGCCCATTTCCTTCATATGCGACTGGATTTCGGCCATGCGCGCCGGGTCGAATTTTTGTGCCATCAGCTTTTTGTAATCACCGCCCTCTGCCGGCAGGTCGGGGCCCAGCTGGTAGGCACGCCATGAAATGTCGGCCTTGATATCGGGGCGCAGTTTCAGCGCTTCCTTCAGCCTTGCATAGCCGAGATAGCACCAGGGGCAGACGACATCGGCGACGACTTCGATTTTAAGGGCAGGCATGGGGTTTCTCCTTTTCCGGCTATGCATATAGCTCGTATTTTGCGGGGTCAAGGCCGTGAAATATCCCCTCGACAAACCCCCTGCGGCGCGACAAAATGCCGCCATGAAGCACGTCCTTTATATATGCGCCCTGCTTTGTGCCCTATCATCCGCACCTGCTATCGCCGCGCCGGGATTGCAGCGTTCGATGGAACAGGTCGGCAACGCCAAGCCTCAGCCTTCGTCCTTTATCCTCTGCCACGGGCGCGACTGCCGCATCAGGACGCGGGTGAAACTGTCAGGCGGCGAATGGGGCAGGGTGGCGTCGCTGTTTCCCGCAGCCTCCGCGCGCGACGAACGCCAGCGCATCAAAAAAGCCATCGGTATGCTGGAACAAATGACCGGCAAAAAGGCCGGCACCTCGGGCGATCTCGGCGGCACGTTCGATGGCGCGTTTTCAAAAGGCCAGATGGATTGCGAAGACGAAACCATGAACACCGGTGTTTACCTGACCATGCTGGAAAACCGCAAGCTGCTGCGCTTTCACCGCGTCGCGGGGCGCGCGCATCGCGGATATTTTTTCAACCGCTGGCCGCACCGTGCCGTGCAGGTCGAGGAAAAGAAGTCGCATAAAACATTCGTGGTCGACAGCTGGTTTCACGACAACGGCAAGCCCGCCGAAATCGTTGCGCTTCAGGACTGGGAAAACGGCTGGCGACCGAATTAGCCATAACCAACCTTGCCGATAATTAATCTTCAAAGCCGTAGGGAACTCCCTGCGGCTTTCGTGTATTAGCTGATAACAATGAACATCCTCACGGAGGTACACATGCGACGTTATATTCTTGCTTTTGCAGCTGCGCTGCTCACACTCACCACTTTGTCGCCGCCGGCATCGGCCGCTGACGGTTATGCTTCCACTTCACTCACCGTCCGGGCCGGCCCGAACGGAAAATATCCGGCCATCGGGCGCATCAGCCCGCATACGCCGGTCAATGTCATTTCCTGCGTCAACGGCTGGCGCTGGTGCGACGTTTCGACGCGCGGCTTCCGTGGCTGGGTTGCGGGCAACTATATCCGTTCACGCTACCGCGACCGCGACGATACCGTCAGCAGTCTCGGCCGCTTCCTCGGCCTTCCGGTTGTGACCTATAACGAGCGCAGCTATTGGGGCGAGAACTATTACGACCGCGATTTCTACCGCACCCGTTATGGCTGGCACGACGACCACCGTGACTACGGCTGGCACAAGAAACACGGCAAGTGGGTCCGCGATAACGACCGTGACGGCGTCAGCAACCACTATGACCGCGATGACGACAATGATGGCACACGTGACCGCCGCGACCGCGATGACGACAATGACGGCGTCCGCGACAGCCGCGACCATGACGACGACAACAACGGCGTCCGCGACAGCCGCGACCGCTGGAATTACAACCACAGCAGCAGGCACGGCTATAATAACTGACAAGACCCTGTCACTGCCCTGACAGGAAAAAGAAGCCCCGCGGTCTGCCCTGACCGCGGGGTTTTCTTATGCGTTTTTTTTAGAGCTTAACCGATATTCGTCAGCAGCGGATAGGTTTCGGGGCGGCGGTCGCGGAAGAACTGCCATGTGTCGCGCACTTGCTGCACAACATCCATGTCCATATCGGCGACGACCAGCTCGTCCTTGTCTTCCGACGCTTCGACAAGGAATTCGCCGCGCGGGTTGCAAATGTATGACGAGCCATAGAACTTGCCGATGTTCCACGGCTTTTCCACGCCGGGGCGGTTGATAGCGCCGACATAGTAACCGTTGGCGACGGCCGATGCCGGCTGCTCCAGCTTCCACAGGTATTGCGAAAGACCCGCGACGGTGGCGGAAGGGTTCACCACATATTCTGCGCCCTTGAGCGCCAGCGCGCGCCAGCCCTCGGG
>JAYUPV010000188.1:0-4755 GCA_043759865.1 Alphaproteobacteria bacterium
CAGCTGCCGGGCCTAAGAGAACGCCCAGCCGACATCATCCCGCTCGCCTCCATGTTCGCCAGCAAGTACAGCGAGCAGAACGGCATCCCCGAAAAACGCCTTTCCCCCGCCGCGACGGAAAAGCTGCGCGCGCACCACTGGCAGGGCAATATCCGCGAGCTTGAAAATACCATGCACCGCGCGGTGCTGGTTTCGGTCGACACCGAAATCGAAGCCTCGTCCATCATGCTAGCAGGCCAAAAGGCCGCAACCATTGCCCAGACCGCCGCCGCGACAGCCAAAGCCGCCGAAAAAACCATCTCTGGCGGCGAGGCGCAGCATGCCGCGCTTGTCGGCCGCACGGTGGCCGATGTGGAGCGCGAACTGATTTTAAACACGCTCGATCATTGTTTAGGTAATCGAACCCATGCCGCCAATATTCTCGGCATTTCCATCCGCACCCTTCGCAACAAGCTGAAAGAATACGGCGATGCAGGCGTCGCCATATCGGAAAGCGGAAGGTAAAGGATGGCTGAAACAGGTGCAGCCTCGGTAAGAGCGGGAGGCGGCTTCCATATCAGAGGCGATATCATTTTCGCCATCGGCATCATTGCCATACTCGTGGTGCTTGTGCTGCCCATGCCGCCCTGGCTGCTCGACATCTCGCTCGCACTGTCGCTCGCCCTTTCCGTCCTGATATTAATGACGGTGCTGTTTATCGAGAAGCCGCTTGATTTAAGCTCGTTCCCGACCATCCTGCTGGTTGCGACCATGATACGCCTTGCGCTCAACCTCGCCTCCACGCGCCTAATTCTCGCGCACGGGCACGAGGGCAAAGACGCCGCGGGGCATGTCATCGAGGCCTTCGGCAGTTTCGTGATGCAGGACAATTTTGTCATCGGCATTATCGTGTTCGCCATTTTAACCATCGTCAATTTTGTGGTCATCACCAAGGGTGCCGGCCGTATCGCCGAAGTCGCGGCGCGGTTCAGTTTGGACGCCATGCCCGGCAAGCAAATGGCGATTGACGCCGATTTGTCGGCAGGCCTTATCGACGAAGGCGAAGCACGCTTCCGCCGCTCGCAGCTTGAACAGGAAAGCACCTTCTTCGGCGCCATGGATGGTGCTGCGAAATTCGTGCGCGGCGACGCCATCGCGGGCTTGCTCATCGTGTTCATCAACGTCATCGCCGGCATGGTCATCGGCATGGTCCAAAAAGACCTGTCCTTCGACGATGCCGCCAGTTTCTACACGCACCTGACCATCGGCGACGGTCTTGTGACCCAAATCCCCGCCCTCATCGTTTCCATCGGCGCCGGTATGCTGGTGTCGAAAGCTGGTGTGCAGGGCTCGGCTGAAAAGGCCGTGTTCGCACAGCTCAGCAAATACCCGCAGGCGCTTGTCATGAGTGCGGTACTGATGGCGGTGCTGGCCGTCATCCCCGGCATCCCCGCGCTGCCGTTCCTTATCATGGCGGGCACGGCGGGCTTCTTCGCCTATTCCACGCTCGAGACCCGCAAGAAAACCGCACGCGTCAAGGAAGTGGCGGAACAGGCCGCCATCGCCAAGGTTCCTGTCGCCGAAGAACCCATTTCAAAGGCGCTTGCCATCGACAATATCCGTGTCGAGCTTGGCTATGGCCTGCTGCCGCTGGTCAACAACCCCGAAAAGGGCCGCCTGACCGACCAGATCAAGGGCCTGCGCCGCCAGCTGGCCGAAGACATGGGCTTCATCCTGCCCTCCGTGCGTATTCAAGACAACCTTCAGCTTCAGGCCAATGCCTATGTCGTACGTATCAAGGAAATCGAAGCAGGCAAGGGCGATATTCGTCCCGACATGCTGCTGTGCATGAACCCGAGCGGCGATAAAATCGACCTGCCCGGCGAAAGCACGCGCGAGCCGACATTTGGATTGCCCGCCATGTGGATCAGCCCCGATTACCGCGAAGAAGCGCATTTCCGTGGCTATACGGTGGTCGACCCCGCGACCGTCGTCACCACACATATCACCGAGATCATCAAGGACAACATGCCCGACCTGTTGTCCTATGCCGAAACGCAGAAGCTGCTGGACGAACTGCCGAAATCGCACCAGAAGCTGGTGGCCGATGTGCTGCCCTCGAAAATCACCGTCACCGGCCTGCAGCGCGTATTGCAAAACCTCGTTTCCGAGCGCATTTCCATCCGCGACCTGCCCACCATATTGGAAGGCGTGGCGGAGGCGACGGGTTTCACGACCAGCGTCACCATGATTACCGAGCATGTGCGCGCAAGGCTCTCACGCCAGATCTGCGACCAGTACAGCAACAATGCGGGCATCCTGCCGCTCGTGACCCTGTCGGGCGAATGGGAACAGGCCTTCGCCGAGGCGCTGGTCGGCAACGGCGAGGAAAAGCAGCTGGCTATGGCACCCACACGCCTGCAGCAGTTTATCCAGTCCGTGCGCACGGTGTACGAAGACATGGCGATGAAGGGTGAGTCTCCTGTATTGCTGACCAGCCCCGGCATCCGCCCGTATGTGCGCTCCATCATCGAGCGGTTCCGCCCGCAGACGATTGTGATGTCGCAAAACGAAATCCACCCGCGCGCGAAAATCCGCACTTTCGCCCAAATCACCTGATAGAGAACCATGCGCCTTAAATCCTTCCAGGCAAAATCGATGACCGACGCCATGCGCCAGATTAAAGACGCGCTCGGCGACGATGCCATCATCGTCAGCACCAAGGAATCAGGCGGCATGATCCGCGTGACGGCGGCGATCGATCAGGAAGACATGCCCCTTCCCGCTGAAAAACCGCGCGCCGCGCCGGTTGCAAAGGCGCGCGATGGATTCTCTGAGGAAGAAACCGTCGAGATCATTACCGATACGCTGCTGAAGCACCGTGTGCCGGGCTTTGTCAGCGAACGCATCGTTGCCGCCGCCATGCTGCACTCGGGCCACGACCCCAAGCAGGCGCTGGCGGCGGCGCTGCAAAAAACCTTTTCCTTCGCGCCCTTGAAGCCGAAAGCCGCAAAACCATTGCTGCTGGCAGGACCTCCCGGCGCAGGCAAAACGCTGATGACCGCGAAGCTTGCGACCAAAGCAGTGATGGAGGGAAAGAAGCCCGTTATCATCACCACCGACATCGCGCGCGCGGGCGGTATCGAACAGCTTTCGGCTTTTCTTAGTATCCTGAAATTGCCTCTGTTGCAGGCCGATGACGCGAAATCGCTGAAATCGGTGCTGGCCGATGCGAAAGCGGGCGCGCTTGTTATCATCGACACCGGCGGGCTCAACCCCTTCGACCCGATGGAGATGAAAACGCTGGCAAAATTAATGTTCGTCGCTGATATGGACGCCGCGCTGGTGCTGCCGGCAGGCTTCGATGCCGAAGAAAGCGCCGAGATTGCCATGACGTTTGAAGTTCTTGGCGTACAGCAGATTATCCCCACGCGGCTCGATTTTGCGCGGCGGCTTGGCGGCCTGTTAAGCGCCGCCGACAAGGGCAAACTCGTTTTCACCTGCGCGAGCCATACGCCGCAGGTGGCAGACGGCGTCATTACCCTCACCCCTGAAAAACTGGCAGATTTCCTGATGCCCTATTTGCCCGGCCCCGCTGCTGTCCAGAAAGGCAGGCGCACATGACCACAAAAACCCAGAAACCCGCGACCCCCGCAGGAACCGCGAGACGCGCGCAAAGGTTGTTCGCCGTCGCCTCGGGCAAAGGCGGCGTGGGCAAGACATGGTTTTCCATCACCCTCGCCCATGCGCTCGCGATGCAGGGCAAAAAAGTATTGTTGTTCGACGGCGACCTTGGCCTTGCGAATATCGACGTACAGCTGGGCCTGCTGGCCAAGCGCGACCTGAACGACGTGATCGAGGGAAACCTGACGCTGGCGCAGGTCGTGCAGCATTATGAGGCCGGCGGGTTCGATGTGATTGCCGGACGATCGGGCCACGGCTCGCTTGCCGCCATCGCGCTGCCGCGCTTGCAGGAGACGCTTGAGCATATACGCGGCCTTTTGTCGCAATACGATGCCATCATCATCGACCTCGGCGCGGGCATCGACCGCACGGTGCGTTTCATGGCGGCGGCGGCGGATACGACATTTGTGGTAACGACAGATGAACCGACCGCGCTGACCGACGCCTATGCCTTCATCAAGCTCAGCCACCAGGCGGGGCATGGCGACAACCTGCATATCGTTGTCAACATGACGGGCAGCGAAAAAGAAGGCACGGGGACGTATAACACCATCCTGAAGGCCTGCAAAAATTTCCTCAAAATATCGCCGCCACTCATGGGCATCATCCGGCAGGACAAGCGCGTGCGGGAAGCGATCCGCGCGCAAACACCGTTCCTGACGCGCTCGCCTTCGTCTGAAACCGCAGACGATATCGAAAAAATCGCGCGCCGCGTCGTCGCCGAAATCCTGGCATAGCAGGCAGGCGGGCATGAGCGATTCAACTATCCCGCCAAAAACGTCGAGCCTTCTCACATCATCCGTGTCCTCGGGCAAGAGCGCCGTTCCGGCAGCCTCGCCTGTTCGGATGGTTGTCAACGACGCGCCCGTGCGCCATGCGCCCGCGGGCTTGCGGGAACATAAGGAAGGCAGGCCTGAAAGGTTAGAAGGCCGTGTGACATCCTACGACCGTGAAAAGCGCGAATTGCGCGTTACCACCAAACAAGGCGAGATTACCGTTAAGTCCGAAACCCCGCTGCCGCCCGGCGAAGAAGTCATTATCGAGCTTTATACGCGTAACGGCGCGGAGCTGGCGCGTATCATGCTTTTGAAG
>JAYUPV010000189.1:0-7395 GCA_043759865.1 Alphaproteobacteria bacterium
TCTTTCACAGCACGAAAACCCCGCGCTACGCACCGCCGGACGCATGCACAAAGCGGGAGAGGAAACGCGCGCGCTGTATCGTCTGGCAGGCGACTATGCCGCAGCGGGAGCCGATGCCGAGCTGTACCAGCACCGTATCGAGGCACTGCTCGGCCCGCAGGCACATGGTCATACGCCCGTCAGCCCCGGCAAGTCGTTTGCATGGCTACAAAAAACCGGCGCGACTTATCTGCATACGCATGGCACGGCGGGTGTTATTGCTTCCGGCCTTTATGCCGACGAAAAGAACCGCCATGCGGTGTTTGAAAAAATGATGGGTTTCGGGTCATCCAACACGACGACCGATGTGCTGGAAGCGGCGGGTATCAAGACAGCAAAGGATATGGACGCGTTTTTCGCCAAGGCCGTGGCCGAAACGATAAAGCCTGTCGATGAAATCTATGCAGCCTCCGGCCTCACGCAACCCTCTGCACCCAAAGCCTTTGCAATCCGTTCCAATTTTGTCTAGCCTTGCGGCCATGACAGGCATCATCGTTCCATTCAAGGGCATCCTTCCGCGCATCGGCAAAAACGTTTTTGTCGCGCCCAACGCCGCTATCATCGGCGATGCCGAAATCGGCGACGACTGCAGCATCTGGTATGCCTGCACCTTGCGCGGCGACGTCAACAACATCAAAATCGGCGCGCGGACGAACATACAAGACGGCACCGTCATCCATGTCGCGACAAAAGGGCAGGGGACGTATATCGGCGAGAACGTGACGGTCGGCCATATGGCGCTGCTGCATGCCTGCACCGTCGAGAGCAACGCCTTTATCGGCATGATGTCCTGCGTCATGGACGGCGCGCTGGTGGAAGAAGGCGCAATGGTCGCGGCGGGTGCCATCGTCACACCGCGCACGCGCGTGCTCAAGGGGCAGATCTGGGCGGGCAACCCCGCACGCTTTATGCGCGACATGACCGAAAAAGAAAAAGCGAATATCCCGTGGACCGCGCAACACTATGTCGAACTGGCGCGGCATTACCTCTAGCGTTGGAGCTTTAATGCCGACCTAAGGTCGGGGCGGCTTGATGCCGCCTGTACCGGCAGGCTTGGTGTTGTTGCCGATAAGCTGGCCGAGGTCGGCGCGGACGAGAATGTTTTTTGCCACAAGGTCGGGCGCTTTGATATCGCCCACGTTATAGGCCATGCGGTCTTTTTCCTGCAGCACCTGCTGCACGCCCCAGACATCGAGCGACTGGAAATTGGCGTTATAGCCTTCGAGCAGGGCGGTGTTCACCGACATGATAATCTGGCGAAGCTCAAGGCTTGCCTGCCCGAGCGGGGTCTTGCCGCGCTGCACATCTCGCCATTCCTGCGACCACGCCGTCACCTGCGGCAGTTCCTGCCCCACGCTGCGCTGCATCAGCACAGGCTGGCCGAAGCCATAGGTGAGGAACACCATCGCGCCGGCCAGCTGCTCGGGGCTGGCGGTGGGGACGGTTTCCAGCAGTATCTGGGCGGCGCGGGTCAAAAGCCGGAGAGAGCCGGGGCTCAGCCCGTCATCTGTCAGGTGCGGGTTCGACCTTTGCACCAGCATCGTCTCCATTTCGGCTTTTTTAAAGCCAAGGCGGGTCTCGGGAGTATCGGGCAGGTTCAGGTCTTCGAACTTCATGATATCCCTCGGGTTTTCCGCTAGTGGTTGCTTATGGGGGGCAAGATAGGATATATTGCACATTATGTCAATTATAAATCCGTCAGAAGCCAAGCCATGAACAAGCCCGGCATCGAATATTTTAACGAGAAGGCCGAAGCTCTGGCAGCCCAGTACAATGCCCTTGATCGTGAAAAGGTGCATGCCGACCTGCTGGCGTATTTACCCGAAGGCAAGGCGCTCAAGGTTCTCGATATCGGTGCAGGCTCGGGTGCAGATGCAAATATGTTCGCGGATAAGGGGCATCAGGTCACGGCGACCGAGCCGGCCGCTAAATTGCTCGATATCGCCAAAAGAACCTTCACAGACAAAAATATAGAGTGGAATGCTGATGTATTGCCTGAAATGCCGTCCTCGGGCGCCAGCGGCCGGCAGTATGACGTGATAACCGCCGTCGGCGTTCTTCAATATTTGGATGAAAAAGACCGGCCTAAGGCCTTGTCCAAAATGTTTTCTCTTGCGGCCTCCGGCGGCTATATCGAGATACAGTACCCGACACCCGCTTCGCGTGAGCACCAGTTCAGTATTCCTGCGAGCGAGATTGGTGATTATGTTCAGGCCTTCAATGCGACGGCCTCGGCAGATGCCCAAATCAAAGTGGTGGTTGATAAGCTCATCCCCGACCATACCGGCCGCAAGGCGCTTGATGGCTCGGATTTATTTTTCAAAACGCTGGTTTTGCAACGCGTGAAATAGTCCCAAATAATTCGCAGAAATCCGCTCATTGGTGTTGATGAATTGCTGCGCCTGTAGCAAACTGTCACATACAGCTATCAAGCTGATTAAAAATAAAAATCAGGGGTTCTCCGGATGCGTATCACGAAACTGGTTCTTACTCTCTCCGCGCTGATGTTGATGGCGGGATGCACGAACACGTATCACGGGGCAGTCGACAACGTGCGCGACAACTTCCATTGGCTGCACGGCGATCCTTCAAATATGGAAAAAAAATGGGGCCCGGTTCCCACAGGCTATGCCGGCCAGAACCCGCACCCGCCCATCCTGAAGCCCAAGAGCAGGGATCTTGTCTGGAATGAAGTCGGCACCTACAACGGCGCTCCGGCTCCCGTTGTCGCCTCGCAGGATGTCACAGTTTATCCTGTCGACGCATCGGACGGCTATCCGCAGGAAACCGCGTATGTCGATTACGGCCAGATGGTACAGCAGCTTTACTTCGAGCACGGCTCTTCCGCCATCGGCAAGGCTGACAAATTGGCGCTGGTCGATTTTGGCAAAAGCATCAAGGCAAGTGCGAACAATGTCGTATTGACCGTCGTCGGCCATGCCAGCACGCGCGTCGATGGCGTGGAAGACCCCGTCCGCCGCAAGACCGTCAACTTTGAAATGGCGCAAAAGCGCGCCAACGCCGTGACCCTCGCCCTCAAGAAAGCAGGCGTCACGCCCGGCTGGATCGAGGCGATTTCGCGCGGCGACGAGGACGCAACCGGCAACGAGAACAGCGACCGCCGTGCCGACCTCTACATGAGATAACAGGCATAAGGCCTTGTTTGCGCGGAAGCGCGGAACAGAAACGACCGTAAAAGAACCACCTATTCCCGCTCCGGCGGGAATAGCTTTATGCGAGGCATGGAGAGACCATGGAAAAACCAATGACAGCTCCCCTTAAAATCGGCATCGCGGGCCTTGGCAATGTGGGAGCCTCCGTGTTCCAGCTGCTGGCGGACAATGGCCAGCTGCTGCTCGACCGCACGGGGCGCGATATCCGCGTGACCGCCGTGTCGGCGCGCAACAAGCTGAAAAACCGCAGCATCGACGTTTCAAAAGTCACTTGGTACGACAACCCGCTCGATGTCGCGAACGACCCCGAGGTCGATGTGGTGGTCGAGCTTATCGGCGGCGCCGACGGCACGGCGCATGAGCTGATGAAGCGCGCGCTGGAGCTGGGCAAGCCGGTGGTCACCGCCAACAAGGCGCTGCTCGGCAAACGCAGCGCGGAAATTTTGAGCCTGCTGAAAAAATCCAAAGGCAGCGTTTCGTTCGAGGCGGCGGTCGCGGGCGGCATTCCCATCATCAAGGGGCTGCGCGAGGGCCTTGCCGCCAACCGCATCAAGGCGGTGTTCGGTATTCTCAATGGCACCTGCAATTTCATTTTGTCTGAAATGACCCATACCGGCCGTGCCTTCGGCGATGTGCTGAAAGAAGCGCAGGAAAAAGGCTATGCGGAGGCTGATCCTACTTTCGACATCGACGGCATCGACGCTTCGCACAAACTTTCCATCCTCGCAGGCCTTGCCTTCGGCTGCGTGCCCGACCTTGACCATATCGACATCAAGGGCATCCGCAAAATCACCTCGCTCGACATCACTTTTGCCGACGAGCTTGGCTACCGTATCAAACTGCTCGGCATCGCGCGCCAGACGCCGAAGGGCATCGAGCAATCGGTCGAGCCCTGCCTGGTGCCGAAAAACAGCCCCATCGCCGCCGTCGAAGGCGCGCTGAACGCGGTCTATGTGGACGGCGATTATGTGGGCAAGGCACTGTTCATGGGCTTCGGCGCGGGTGGCAACCCCACGGCCTCCGCCGTGGTCTCCGACATCGTCGATGTGGCGCGGGGGCGCGCTTTGCCCCTCATGGGCATGGACCCGGCCAAGGTGGGCCTGCTCAAGGCGGCAAATATCCGTGAAAGAATAGGGTCTTACTACTTCAGGCTCATGGTGCTTGACCAGCCCGGCGTTATCGCCGATATTTCAGCCATCTTAAGGGACCATAAAGTATCGCTCGAGTCCGTCCTCCAGCGTGGGCGTAACCCGGAACAGGCCGTGCCGGTCATTCTGACCACGCACGAAACCACCGAGGACAGCATCCAGCAGGTGGCGGCAAAGATCGGCCAGTTGAAGTCAGTTGTCGAGCCGCCCTACCTGATGCGGATCGAGGAATTTAAAACCTAGGGGACGTTTCAAATGGCGACTGCATCTTTGAAAAAAACCGCTTCCAACGCTGACGGAGATATTCGCGTGAACGAAAAATTCACCATGGACCGCAACCTCGCGTTGGAACTCGTGCGCGTCACGGAAGCAGCGGCGCTTTCGGCTTCGCTCCTCATGGGGCGCGGCGATGAAAAAGCGGCGGACCAGGCGGCGGTCGACGCCATGCGCCGTTCGCTCAACACCATGCACATTAACGGCACGGTCGTGATCGGCGAAGGGGAGCGCGACGAAGCTCCCATGCTGTACATCGGCGAAAAGGTCGGCGCAGGCGACGGCCCCGAGCTCGACATCGCCCTCGACCCGCTGGAAGGCACGACCATCACCGCGAAAGGCGGGCCGAACGCGCTCGCCGTTGTCGCCATGGCGGAAAAGGGCGGGTTTTTGAATGCGCCCGATGTTTACATGGAAAAAATCGCCATCGGCATGACCGGCCTGCCGCACGACATTATCGACCTCGACGAAACGCCGCAGCGCAACCTGAAGGAACTGGCGAAAGCAAAGCGCGCCGATGTGTCCGACCTCGTCGCCTGCATTCTCGACCGCCCGCGCCACGAAGAACTGATCGCGAAAGTCCGCGAAGCGGGCGCTCGTATCATGCTGATTTCCGACGGCGACGTTTCGGGCGTTATCGCCACCAGCCAGCCTGACACTGGTGTGGACATTTATTTCGGCGCCGGCGGCGCGCCCGAGGGCGTGTTGGCGGCGGCGGCCCTTCGCTGCATCGGCGGGTTCATGCAGGGCAGGTTGCTGTTCCGCAACGACGATGAAAAAGCCCGCGCCGCACGCTGGGGCGTGACCGACCTCAACCGCAAATACGGCCTTCTCGACCTTGCCAAAGGCGATGTCATGTTTGCCGCGACCGGCGTGACCGACGGCCCTATGCTGAAAGGCGTGCGCCGCCATGCAGGGGGCGCGTTCACCAATTCCGTTATTATGCGCTCGAAAACCGGCACCATCCGCCGCATCGAAGCGACGCACAACTTCACGCTCAAGGGCGGGTACAAATAAGTGGTATTGCCCAAACCGAAAACCGGCCAGCAAAAAAACTTCGCCGCCGCTCAAAAGCCGGATGCCAAAACATCTGTGCTGTCGGTCGAGCGCTCTGTGCTGGGCAAGCGCTGGATTTTCGCAGGGGCGGATGAACGCCTTGCCGCCGGCATCGCGCAAGGCCACAACCTGCCCGAGATGGTCAGCCGTGTGCTGGCCTCGCGTGGCATCACGTTTGACCAAGTGGGCGAATTTCTAAACCCGAGCATCAAGGCGCAGTTGCCCGACCCTTCGACTCTGCGGGACATGGACAAAGCGGCCGAGCGTCTCGCCGCCGCCATCATGACCGGCGAAAAGGTCGCCGTGTTCGGCGATTACGACGTTGACGGCGCGACATCATCCGCGCTGCTGAAACGATTTTTCCGCGCACAGGGGCGCGACCTGCGGGTTTATATCCCCGACCGCATTTCCGAAGGCTACGGCCCCAACGCCGCCGCCATGATAAAGCTGAAAGACGAAGGCATGCGCGTGGTCGTGACTGTCGACTGCGGCATCACGGCTTTCGAGCCACTCGCCATTGGCGCTGCTGCCGGCCTCGACATCATCGTCCTCGACCACCACCGCGCCGAGCCGAAACTGCCGCTGGTGCATGCCGTGGTCAATCCGAACCGCCTCGACGACACAAGCGGGCAGGGGCAGATGGCCGCTGTCGGCGTTACCTTCCTCGCCATTGTCGCCATCAACCGCAAGCTGCGCGCCCAGGGCTGGTACAACGACCAGCGCCCCGAGCCGCGCATTTTGCAATGGCTCGACCTCGTGGCGCTCGGCACCGTCTGCGATATCGTGCCGCTGACGGGCGTGAACCGCGCCTATGTCGCTCAGGGGCTTCGCGTGATGGCGATGCGTATGAATCCCGGTATCGCGGCGCTGGCTGATCTTGCCGCCGTGTCAGAGCCGCCCAATACGTTCCATGCCGGTTTCGTCTACGGCCCCCGCGTGAATGCGGGCGGGCGCGTGGGCGAGAGCGACCTCGGCTGGCGTCTGCTGTCGACCGACGATAAGCTGGAAGCACGCGTGCTGGCGCAGAAGCTCCACGAATACAACGCCGAGCGCAAGCATATCGAAGACGATGTTCTCGACAGCGCACTTGAGTATGTCGAGGAAAAAGTCAAAAACGATCTCGTTATTCTCGCTGCGGGCGATGGCTGGCATGCGGGCGTTATCGGCATTGTCGCCGCGCGCATTAAAGAACGTTACAACCGCCCCACTTGCGTTGTTTCGTTCGACGACCGTGGCATCGGCAAAGCATCCGCCCGTTCCGTTTCCGGCATCGACCTTGGTGCCGCGATTATTGCGGCGAAAGAACAGGGCCTGCTGATCGCTGGCGGCGGCCACAAGATGGCGGCCGGTTTCACCGTTTCCCGCTCGCGCTACGGCGAGCTGTGCGAATTCCTGAACAAGCATGTCAACGACCAGCTGAACGGCGCGCCCTATGCGCCCGAGCTGAAACTCGACAGCGTTCTTTCCACCCCTGCGCTCACGCTCGACCTTGTCGACAAACTCGCCACGCTCGCGCCCTTTGGCGCGGGTCATTCGGAACCACGCTTTGCGCTCACGGGCGTGAAGGTTGTGAAGGCGACTGTCGTGGGCGAGCGGCATGTCAGCTGCTACATTCAAGACACCGCAGGTGGCACGAGCGTAAAAGGCATCGCCTTCCGTGCCATGGACACCGCGCTTGGCGAGACCCTGCTGAAAGCAGGCTCCGC
>JAYUPV010000190.1:0-8277 GCA_043759865.1 Alphaproteobacteria bacterium
TCCTTGGGGTAGAAATACAGCACCACCCATTTGCCTTTGAACACCTCGAGCGAGATGTCCTTGTCAGCTTGGTCTTTCAGGGTGAAGGTTGGCGCGGCATCGCCCGCCTTTAGCATATCGGCGGCAAGTGCGGGAAATGAAAACGCAAGGCATAGGCCGAGCACGGCGAGGGTTTTCGAAAGGGAATGCATGATCTTTTTTTATCCTGTTTTGCGCAGCTGCTGCCGCACGTTTTTCCAGTAGGGACCGGTGAGCCGAATTTTTTTGGTGTCGGTCTTGAGAGCGATGTCTTTGTCGACGAACGCACGGAGCGCGATTTTGCTCCATTTTCTCAAATTTTCCTCGCGCGCGCCGAACGACATTTCGGCAAGCTGGCGCAAGGGGGTGTCGTCCGTCACATGCAGCATCGGTTTTCTGAGCTTGTTGAAGCTGCGCGACAGTTTTTTCAAAGCTTCCGGCGTCAGCGCGCTTTGTTTTGCAAGGCGTGTGGCGAGTTTTGCCGTGGCGGCGGGCGAAAGCGCGTCGAAATCGACCTTGCCCTTTTGTGACAGGACCTTTTCAAGCGCGGGGCTGGTAAAATGCTCGCCGTCCTGATTCATGAAGCCGAGTGCCGCACGGCGTTTCATCAGTTTTTCGATTGTGCCGTTTTCCGTGCCGTAGCGCTGGAAGTGGCGCAGCGCGGCATAGGCATCGGCGGTTGATTCAGACAATAGCTTCGGCCCGTGCGCCTGTTTCAGCACGGCATGCGCCGTTTCATGGTCGAAAACGAGATGCTGGTTTTCCGACAGATCATGTTTGCCGCCGAGCGCCGTGGTCATGTCTTTTTGCAAATACAGGAACACGAAATAAACCGCGTCCTTGCCGTCGCCGATTTCCATGACGGCGGAAGACTTTTCGCCCTTGCGCTTGTACATCTCGATATTGAGGTCGGTGCGCATGTCTTCATTCGCGTTGATCGCCGCCACCAGCCGCGCGCGGATTTCAGTATCAGGATGCACCACCTTGCCCGCATCGACATCGATGAAGAAAACTTTTTCCTTCACCTCGGGGAACAGCGCATACGCCTCCGCCACCGCCTGCCCGAAATCGAAAGGGGGCGGGTTTTTCGTGGCGGAATGGTTAAACTTGGGCGTCAGCCTGCTCATGATGTCCATTATTAATGTGTTGCTCTTGTTACTATTCATAACAAGGCAAGGGCAGGAATGTCCAGTTTGTTGCGTATATTGCCATAATTATGTAGCTTTATTGCGCGGGCAAGAAATAAACGGATGACCCTAGGAAATGAAAGTGCATCGGCTATCATTAAAATCGTGACGTATAAATTCAAAGAAATCACCGTTCTGGTCGTCGACAGCAAGCCGCATATCATCACGCTCATCCGTGGCGTGCTGCAGATGTTCGGGGTGCAGAAAATTTATTCGGCTTCGACGCAAGAGGCCGCGCTGGAATATTTCGAGGAGCAGAAGCCCGACCTGCTGATCGTCGACTGGGAAATCGCCAATTCCTCGGGCATCAGCTTCACGCGCGCCATCCGGCAGTCGTCGCAGAACCCCTATGTGCCGGTTATTTTCATGACCTCGTTCACGTCGGAAGCGCGGGTGGCGGAGGCGCGGGATTCAGGCATCACCGAATTTCTCGCCAAGCCTTTTTCGGTCGAGACGCTGTACAAGCGCATCGAGCGCATCATCGAAAAACCGCGCGCCTTTGTCGTGGCGCCCGACTATGTGGGCCCCGACCGCCGCCGCAAAAAAGCCGCGCCGCCGGACGGCATCGAGCGGCGCAAGGCCGAAAAGGAAAAGAAGACCAAATACGTGCCGCTGCCGCAGGACGATGTTTTCAAGAACCGCGCGAAATTACGCAAGGCCACCATAGTGACCCCGCCGAACGACATCAAGAAAAAAATCGGCACGGGCGGCATCGACGCCGCCGACCTGCAAGCGGCGCGCAACTACCTCGCCGAAAACACCGTCGATTTCAAGCCCCTCGGCGCGGGGCTTGTCGACGCTTTGAGGCAGGTCGCACGGCAGATAACCGACGGCACGATAACGGGCGAGCCCGCGATCGAGGCCCTCCTGTTCCCCGCAGCACAATTGAAAGCACAAGGCGCGCTGTTCCATTACCCGATGGTCAGCAACATCGCTGAAATCCTCGTCGACTTCCTCGAAACGGTGCTGGATGCGGATAAAGACGTGCTCGACGTCGTCGACGTACATGCTGTTGCGATATCCTATGTCCTGAAAATCAAGCAGGCCGACAGCAGCCACAGCCTCGACAAAGCCCTCGAAAACTCCCTCATCAAAGCCTGCAAGCGGTATTATGCGCTGAAGGGGCTTTGAGGGCGCTTCAATTAATTCCGAAGCCTTTGACAATATCCCGCTGCTTCGCGTCGAGCGATTGGAGCCTTTCAAGGCGTTCCTTTGGCGGCGGCATGACGATGGAGGCGGAGCCAAGGCGCGGCATGAGCGTGCCGCTGTCGAGCCCACGCAGGGCATAGTCCTGTAACAGCGTTTCAACTGTGGCCTGTGCGAGGGCCGTTTCGCCCGTCACCGACAAATCCGTGCCGCCAAGCTGCCGCAACCATGCTGCAAAGGCTGCGTCATCGGGCGCGGCTGCAATATCGGCGGCAAGGCGGGTGAAGCGTCCGGCAAGGCCGCTTTCGGTCGCCGCACGTACCTCGGCGCGGAAAACGTCTGTCGCGCGGCCTACCATGGCGACATGGCGGCTGTTGTAATTTTCAAGGTTATCGAAATAGGGCACAAGCGCGATGCTGCCGTAATCCGCGAGCGGGATATTTCCGCCGCTGTCCATTTTCGCCAGCAACTGCTTTGCAAGGCCAAGCTCGAAATTGGCGTACTGTGCCACGGATGCGATACCTAGCCGCTGCATACGGTCCGCCCAGAAAAGCGCACTGAAGGCATGGGCATCTGCTTCGACAAACCTTTGAAGCGTGAAGCGCTGCACGGGCGTCAGGCGGTTTGCGTTTAACGCCGAATAGCCGAGGGTCTTGTCCTGCCAGCCATGGCGCAGTTCATGTGCGAGATAAAGTACCTGTTCTTCAAGCGCCAGATCCGGCCGCACCGAAACGGTCGCGTTTTCCGGCAGGTACTGTGCAAAATTATTTGTTGCCGCGATAGACGCATCGAAACGGATGGTAATATTTTGTGACGCTGCAAAGGCCAGCAGTTCTTGTCCTAGCGGCGTCCGCCCGAATTCGGACTTCAGGGCGTTCAAGGCGGCGGCGCTGTTGCTGTCTGCGATCAGTGGTTGCTCTTTCTGCCCCGTCAGTATGGTCGGGGGCTGCTTCTTTTTATTTGCGGCGGACAGCATGGGGCGGTGTTGTGCATCTTGCCCGCCCCGTACACCCTGTGCAAAAACCTCGCCACCGCCAATGGCCAGCCCCGCAGCGAGTACAATGCTTTTGAGGTTAAATGCGCGCGAAAGCCGGCGGCTGCCGTCGGTTGCAGCGGCGTTGTTTGTGCGGTGTGAATGTTTTGCGGCGTCGTGGTCGGCGGCCATGGTTTTATCAGCCCTTTCTAGCCTGCCCGCAAACAGGGGGCAGCTTCAGGCTGTTTCTCGCCTCGCGTTATACCAGCAGTCGGGAAACCAGCGTAAATCGCCTGCCGTGGGAACGAGCCGTGAATATTTTATAGCAAACATGATTGATTATGTCAAAGATAAATACAGTTGCAGCAAAGATGGGCAGGGGCGGACAATGATTCTGGTGGAGGCCTTGCAGGGCAACGCGACCATTCTTCGCCACCTAAAATTATGAAAATCGTATAAAACCATAACATTCCTGCTGCACTTGCACATATCCACAATGATTTTCCTTGCATTCCAGCGGAATACGGATATATTCTGCCGCGTCTGACGATTCTTTATCAAAAGTCCGTCAGGCAATGCTGTGGGAGGCTCCCCGGCAAAGACCAACCGGAGCCGCACCACAACCCTTTGACCAAAAAGGAGAAAATAGATGGCAAAGAAAGTACAAGGCTATATCAAGCTGGTTGTCCCAGCGGGTAAAGCAAACCCCTCACCGCCCATCGGCCCCGCTCTCGGCCAGGCCGGCGTGAACATCATGGAATTCTGCAAGGGCTTCAACGCGCAAACCCAGGGCATGGAACTTGGCATGCCGATCCCCTGCGTGATCACGGTCTATGCTGACCGTTCTTTCACGTTTGTGATGAAGACCCCTCCCGCGTCCTTCTACATCATGAAGGCTGCCAAGCTCGAAAAAGGTTCGGGCGCGGCTGGCAAGGACGCAAACGTCGGCAAAATCACCGTCAAGCAAGTGCGCGAGATTGCCGAAGCGAAACTGAAAGACATGAACGCAGCGAACGTCGACTCCGCGATGAAGTCCATCCGCGGTACCGCACGCTCGATGGGCGTTGAAGTCGTGGAGGGCTGATATCATGGCTAAAAAAGAAAAGGCCGCAGGCGGCAAAAAAGAGAAACAACTTTACACCAAGCGCCTGCGCGCAACGCGCACCGCTGCCGACCGCACCAAGATCTGGACGCTGGAAGACGCTGTGAAGTTCATCAAGTCCAACGCGACCGCGAAATTCGATGAAACCATCGAACTCGCCGTCAACCTCGGCATTGACTCCAAGCAGTCGGACCAGAACGTCCGCGGCATGGTCATCCTGCCGAACGGCACGGGCAAGAACGTCCGCGTCGCCGTTTTCGCGAAAGGCCCCAAGGCCGAAGAAGCGAAGAAGGCCGGCGCTGACATCGTCGGTGACGACGACCTCGCCCAGAAGATCCAAAAGGGCGAAATGCCCTTCGAGCGCGTCATTGCGACCCCCGACATGATGGGCGTCGTCGGCAAGCTCGGCCAGATCCTCGGCCCGAAAGGCATGATGCCCAACCCGAAACTGGGTACGGTCACCATGGACGTCACCTCTGCCGTGAAAGCGGCGAAGGGCGGCTCGGTCGAGTTCCGCGCGCAAAAAGAAGGCATCGTCCACGTCGGCGTGGGCAAGGCCTCTTTCGACGAAAAGAAACTTTGCGAAAACATCCGCGCCCTGATGGACGCGCTTGTGAAAGCAAAACCGCAGACGATGAAAGGCAACTACCTCAAGAAAGCCAGCCTTTCCTCGACCATGGGTCCCGGCGTGAAGCTGGAACTCGCAAGCCTCTTGAGGGCTGCTGCGTAACTGAATTTGGGCGCAAGCCCAAATCCCTGTCCGAGACTACAGGCGCCCGCAAGGGATTAAACCGCGCTTAACCGCAAAGGCCAGTACAGACGAGGAAGTAAAGTTTTTAACGGCACTAACGTTATGGCTTGACGCTTCGGGACGGGAAATACAGGTGGGAAGGCAAGCTATCGCCCTCCTTACATGCAACCCGGCAAATTTCCTAACGGAAGCTCGCCATACTAAAAAGAAACGGAGAATATCCCGTGGATCGTGCAAAAAAAGCTGAAGTCGTCGTTGAAATGCAGAAGACGCTCGGCGAAACTGAATCGATCGTGGTGGCCCGTAATACGGGTCTCACGGCTGGTCAGGTTTCCGAGCTGCGCGTCAGAATGCGTAAAGAAGGCGTCCACTTCAAAGTGTCCAAGAACCGGCTCGTGCTTCGGGCCCTCAAGGGTACGCGCTTTGAAGGCATCGGCCCGATGCTCAAAGGCCCCATCGCGATTGCGACATCGAAAGACCCCGTTGCGGCTGCAAGAATTGCAGCAATCTTCGCCAAGGATAACGAAAAGCTCGTTATCGTCGGCGGCGCTCTCGGCGACAAGGTCCTCGATACGGCGGCTATTGTAGCATTGTCGAAACTGCCCTCTCTTGATCAGCTGCGTGGTCAGATTGCCGGCCTGCTTAAGGCTCCGGCACGTCAGATCGCCAGCATCGCTCAGGCACCGGCAGCTCAACTGGCCCGTGTCATCAGCGCTTACGCCCAAAAGGGTTAAGACTGACGACTGGTTATTTATAAACAACAAACGAACTATACAAAGCTAGGAGTACTACAATGGCTGATCTCGCAAAAATCGTCGACGAACTGTCGAAACTGACCGTTCTGGAAGCTTCCGAGCTTTCGAAACTTCTCGAAGAAAAGTGGGGCGTTTCCGCTGCTGCTCCGGCTGCAGTCGCAGCTGTCGCGGGTCCCGCTGCTGAAGCGAAGACCGAATTCGATGTCGTTCTTGCTGCCGCTGGCGACAAGAAAATCGAAGTCATCAAAATCGTTCGCGAACTGACCGGCCTCGGCCTGAAAGAAGCGAAAGACCTCGTTGAAGGCGCACCGAAGTCGGTGAAAGCTGGCGTCAACAAGGCAGACGCTGACGCGATGAAGAAGAAACTCGAAGAAGTCGGCGCTAAAGTCGAGCTGAAGTAATCATTCGTGATTATTCGCTCGAACAAAGCGACGTACTAAACAGATAAGGCGGCGGGGAATTTTTTCCCTGCCGCCCCTTCTGCTGTTAAGAGACACTAAAAACTTACGGTAACTGCGGCACTAAACTAAAAGCTAGAAAATCAAGACGGCACTTACGGGGATATCAAGTTTTTTAAGGACGTCGGAAGTCATGTGGTGGGCTCCGTTTTTCGTCCTTCGGCACTTCAGGGTTGGGGTCTCAAGACTCCCATAGCCAATTCATTCATCGGGTTACAAGGAAATTGCCATGAGCGCAAAAAAAGCACTTCGTCTTCTCACCGACAGCAAAAGCTACACCGGCCGCAAGCGTATCCGCCGCAGCTTCGGCAAAATTCCTGAAGTGTGTGAAATGCCGAACCTGATCGAGGTGCAGCGCATTTCCTACGAAAAATTCCTGCAACGCGAAACCAAGCATCAGGACCGCCTGACAGAAGGCCTGCAAGAGGTTTTCAAGTCCGTCTTCCCCATTAAAGATTTCTCGGGCCGCGCCGAAATTGACTTCGTGCGTTACGAACTCGAAGAACCGAAATACGACGTTGAAGAATGCGTGCAGCGCGGCATGACCTACGCAGCGCCCCTGCGTGTCACCCTGCGCCTCTCCACCTTCGACATCGACGAAGATTCAGGCGCGCGCACCATCCGCGACATCAAAGAACAAGATGTCTACATGGTCGACATGCCCCTCATGACCGGCAACGGCACGTTCATCGTGAACGGCACCGAGCGTGTTATCGTCTCGCAGATGCACCGTTCGCCCGGCGTGTTCTTTGACCATGACCAAGGCAAGACCCACTCGTCCGGCAAATACCTGTTCGCGGCGCGCGTCATTCCGTATCGCGGCTCCTGGCTCGATTTCGAGTTCGACGCGAAAGACATCGTGTATGTCCGCATCGACCGCCGCCGCAAGCTGCCCGTCACCACTTTCCTGCTCGCCCTCGACAACGACGAGTCCGCGAAATACCGCGAACGCCAGCAAAAAGCCAGCAAGGCCGTCGACCCCACCAAAATCCAGGGCCTGTCGAAAGAAACGATCCTGCACCACTTCTACCAGATCATTTCCTACGAAAAGACCAAAGACGGCTGGAAAACCGGCTACGTTCCCGAGCGCTATCGCGGCATCAAGATCAAGTTCGATCTCGTCGACGCAAAAGGCAACAAGGTAAAAGTTCCGGTCGGCACGAAAATCACCGCCCGCCAGGCCCGAAAGCTTGAAGAAGACGGCCTGAAAGAAGTCGTCATCCAGACCGAAGAACTCCTCGGCGCAGCTGTCGCCCGCACCGTCATGGACGACAAGACCGGCGAAGTGGTCTTTGAAGCGGGTGAAGAACTCGACGGCAAGTCGCTCGACAAAATCGAGAAGCTTGGCCTGAAGAACCTCGAAATCCTCGCCATCGACAACATCAACGTCGGCGGCTACATCCGCAACACGCTTGCAGCTGACAAGTGCCGCAACCGCGAAGACGCGCTGATCGACATCTACCGCGTCATGCGCCCGGGTGAACCGCCCACGCTTGAATCGGCTGACACGCTGTTCCGTGGCCTGTTCTTCGATTTCGAGCGCTACGACCTTTCCCCCGTCGGCCGCGTGAAAATGAACGCGCGCCTTGATTTCAAGACCGACGACCAGGTCCGTATCCTGCGCCGCGAAGACATCATGGCGATCCTGAAAATCCTCGTGGACCTGAAAGACGGTCGCGGCGAAACGGACGACATCGACCACCTTGGCAACCGCCGCGTCCGCTCCGTCGGTGAATTGATGGAAAACCAGTGCCGCATCGGTCTGATGCGTATGGAACGCGCCATCCGCGAACGCATGTCGTCGGTCGATATCGACACCGCCATGCCGCACGACCTGATCAACGCGAAACCTGCTGCCGCCGCCGTCCGCGAATTCTTCGGCTCCTC
>JAYUPV010000191.1:0-5644 GCA_043759865.1 Alphaproteobacteria bacterium
CTTGCCATAAATTTGAAACATCCGGTAAGAACCTCTTCATTTTCCCGACAATAAATTATGTACACGCGATTTTACCGCGCCTAGACTATCTGCATACACAATTGCAGGAGAAAAGACATGAAGCGCGCTTTCAATCGCACGGCTGAAGACGATCTCGGTGGCCCGTCGCTCGATTATAAAGAGGCGATTGCGGAGTTTTACCGCGAGTTCCCCGAGCACAAGCACGATGTTTTTATCCTGAACCCGCAAAATTCGAAATCGGGCAAAGAGGCTGTCGCCGAAATCGCGGGCGGGCTCGATGCGCTGCAGGTGAAGTTTCCTCAAGCCGTCGTGCCGTTCGCCAGGTCGCTGGCTGCGGGCGCGTTCGAACATAAACTGCCCATGAGCGTTAATATCACCGGCAGCCTGTTCTCGCAAAAGGCGGAAGAACCTGTGCTCGGCCGTATCGTCATGCCGGCCGGCGACGAATATTCGGCGCGTCTGCTGAAGGCCATGTTCTCCGGCCATGCGGCGACGCCGGGGTCGAATGCGCGCTTCCCTGTCATGGACGAAAAATACAACAACACCGAAATGTGGCACCGCTATGTGCTCGATCATGAGCTTGGCCATGCCGTGACCATGTTCAACATCGACAAGCAGAGCATGAAAGTATCGTCGCTCGGCAACAAGGCCGAATGCGAAGCCGATGCCTATTCCATGATCCGCCATTATCAAAGGTATGGCCACGACAGCGCATTCCCCGAGCTGGTACGCGACCTGCGTAACTTCAACGCCGTCCACAAGGGCGACGTGACGCATTGGACCTCGCGCGCGCTCGATGAAGTGATTGAACTGAACAAACAGGGCAAGCTCGACACCCTCACGCCGCAACAGGCGCGCGACCTCGCGGTCGATATCGCCAAGCGCACGCATTTGTCGTCCGATGCGGAATACAACATGATGAACGCGCTGCAGGCGACGGTGCAGGTCAGCAAGGATTCCATCGCCAATAAAACCGGCGACGGTGACCGCGCCATGAACTATCTCGAAAAAGTCTGCGCGCTCGGTGCCGCCACCCAGTCTCCTGCGGTGCTTGATGCCTGCCAGCGCTATTTCGCGAGCTTCAAGGACTATGTGCCCGCCACGCTGTCGCAATCGAAGACCGAGCCGGAGTTGCAAAAGCTGGTTGCCAACGCGAACGAGATGAACGCGCGGGTGCTCGATGCCGAACCGCCGATGGATGGCTTGAAACGCGCTTTCCGCGACGCGATGATCGACTTTTCGAGCGGCAAAAAGCCCGAACGCAAGCCGCCCGCACCGCCGAAAAACAACAAGCCGGACGTGCCGAAAGCGGCGTAATCTTGCTATCTCGTTGATAAGCAAAGCCCCGGCCGCAGAGCCGGGGCTGTTGTTTCGTGCCGCCAATTGTGTAAGATAAGCCGCTATTAACGCTTACGGAGTAAATGAAAATGACGACCGTCGCCGCCTCGGGTTCCATGACCGCTATTTACACCGAAGACGCGGAAATTTTCCTCGACACGGAAACCGCCGCCAATCTTTACGAGACCGGGCATTTCACCGCCGCCACGATTTTTGAACCCGCGAACGCCTTCGCCTTCACCACCCAGACCGCGACGCTGATCGAGGGCTACGACCCCGGCTCGCTTGATACCATGACCCTGACCGGCACCAACTTCCTTGGCACCAGCGGCACCATCACCCGTGCCGAATTTGTGGGCGATGACGGCGGCGGCATTATTATCGACGGCGCGCTCGGCTGGACTCTCAACACCGGCATCACCGGCGGGCGGGCGACGAAAATCGACATCACCGCCGTCGACGGCAGCACCGTCGTGGAAGAAGGGCAGTTCGTGCTGAACGCCACCGGCGACATCACCGGCACTGTCAAAAAACAGACCATCACGACCGCCACCGGCATTGTCATGGAGCTCACCGGCAGCTACAACGTCGTGACACATCAGGGGACGCTCACCAAAATCGATGTCAACGACGGTGCGGGCAACAGCCTCGTCCTGACCTCCAATTTCAAAGCCGGCTCTTTTTTTGATACCATCGGCACGTCGGCGACGCTCGGCGACGTGTTCGAATTCGGGCTGTCGGGCAGCGACGTCATCACCGGTTCCGCCGCAGTCGATTTTTTGCAGGGCTTTGACGGCAAGGACTTCCTGAAGGGCCTTGCAGACAACGACATGCTCGACGGCGGCACGGGTGCGGACAGCATGGCGGGCGGCCTTGGCAACGATATCTTTTATGCGGATGCGGAAGCCGACCGGGCGACCGAACTGGCGGGCGAGGGGCAGGATAAAGTTATTTCCGCTGCCGCCAACTTCACGCTCGGCACGAATATCGAGGAGCTGGAGCTTGCGGCTGGCAACCTCAACGGCAAGGGCAATGCGGGAGACAACACCCTCACCGGTTCCGACGGCAACAACACGCTGGACGGCGCGGCCGGTAACGACACGCTCATCGGCGGCAAAGGCGACGACGTGCTTGTGTTCGACAATGTCAATGACGTGGCGGTGGAAGCGGCGGCAGAAGGCAACGACACCGTGCGCGTCGCCTTCGACAATGCAGGGCCCGTCGTCACGCTGCTGGTCAGCGACTATGCGAATGTCGAAAACGTCGCCGTCACCGGCAAGGGTCTTTACGACATCACGGGCAACAGCAACGACAATATCCTGACGGGCAACGCCGCCGCCAATACCCTGACGGGCGGCAAGGGCGACGACCTGCTTGACGGCGGCGCGGGCGCGGATTACATGGACGGCGGTCTCGACGACGACACGTTCTATGTCGACAATGCGGGCGACGTGGTGGTGGATGCGAACGGGGACGACACCGTCATCTTCCGCATGACCTCGGGCGGCTATACGCTCGGCGCTGATTTCGAGAACCTGGTGTTGTTCGGCAGCTCCGCCACGCGCGGCACGGGCAATGCTTCCGTCAACTCCCTCACCGGCAGCACGGGCGCGAACACGCTCGACGGTCTGGGCGGCGCGGATTTCATGGCGGGCCTTGCAGGCAACGACGTTTACCTCGTTGATGACTCGGGTGACACCGTCACCGAAGCGGCGGGTGCGGGTACCGACACCGTGCGTGCCAGCGACGACTTTACCTTGTCCGCCGATATTGAAAATCTGGTTCTGACGGCAGGTAATATCGACGGTATGGGCAATGCCGCCGTCAACAGCGTCACCGGCAGCACGGGCAATAACACCATCGATGGCGCAGGTGGTGTGGACAAACTCGCGGGTGGTCTTGGCGACGATACCTATGTCATCGATCTCGTTGCCTCCGGCGCGACGGCGAAATTGCAGGACAGCGTGACAGAAGGCGTGAACGCGGGCAATGACACCATCGTGCTGCGCGCGGCGGCGCTTGGGCTTGTCAACCCCGTTACCCTGATGCTCGCGAACAACCTCGAAAACATGGACGCGTCGCTGACCGGAACGAACAAGATCAACCTCACCGGCAACGGCGTTGCGAATATCCTGACCGGCAACGATTTCGGCAATACGCTTAAAGGCGCCGCCGGTGCGGATACGCTCGATGGCGGCCTTGGCGCAGACATCCTCGACGGCGGCGCGGGCATTGACGCGCTGACGGGCGGTGGCGGTGCCGATATCTTCCTGTTCCACGCGATGGACGCGTCATCGGCTGCGAATGCCGATGTTATTGCCGGCTTCACGGCAGGCGTCGGCGGCGATGTGATCGATATCGGCGAGCTGCTGACCGGCTATGCGGGCGGCGCTATCGGCGCTTTCGTGCAACTGGTCGAAGTGGGCGGCGATACGATTATTTCCGTTGACAGGAACGGCGGCACGGGCGGTGCTGCCTATGTGCAGGTCGCAACGCTGACGGGCGTCACCGGGCTCGATGCCGACCAGATGGTGACCGACGGCAACCTCGTCGTCCTGTAACTCTTTTTCTAACCAAGATGCGTGCGGAACCAGTCCAGCAGGGTCTCCGCCACGAAAACCGCGTCGTCTTTCCGGTTCTCGAACAGGTGCGTTGCGGCTTCGTCCAGCGGCACAAGCTCTTTGTCGCAGGTGGCGCGGTCGTAAATCAGCCGCGCCTCGGCAAAGCTCACAATGCTGTCATGCGGCGCGTGGAAAACGAACAGTTTCTTGTCGAGCTTCTCGGTGTCGAGCCCGACATTCTGCGATTGCATATCGTCGAGAAAAGTTTTCTTGAAAGTCACGCGCTGGCCGAGGACATTTATTTCGACTATGCCGTTGCCCTTGTCGGTGATCAGGTTCTGGCGCTTGAATTTCTTTATAATGCTGGCGGGGTCGTGCGGCGACCCGATGGTGGCGACGGCCTGCAAATAGGGCAGTGCCCGCCCGGCCGACAGTGCCGCCGTGCCGCTGATGCTGTGGCCGACCAGCAGCCTCGGCGGCGCGTAGTCGCGGCGCAGGGAAGCGCAGGCGGAAATCAGGTCCAGCACGCGCGAAGTGAAATTGGTTTCGGCGAAATACCCCTCGCTCTCGCCCTGTCCGGTCACGTCGATGCGCAGCATGGCGACGCCGTTATCGGCAAGGTGGCGGCAGGTCTTGGCGGCGGCGTGGGATTCTTTGGGGCAGGTGAAGCAGGGGCCGAACACGCCGAAAAAACGCGGATCGTCGCCGGGCATGTCGAGCAGCCCCGCAAGCATCTGCCCGCGCCCGTTGTCGAACCTGTATTTTACGGTGGTGCGGGGCATCGGCTCACATCAGGATTATTTTCTGGACTTCTTTTTCGCCTTGTCCCAGTTGCCGTTGTTCTTTTGAATTTCCTGCCAGGCGGCTTTCTGCTCGGGCGTCAGGTTTCTGATGAAGTCTTTCGCCACTTTTTCCGCTTCTGCCTGTTCGGCTTCGAGGTCGCGGGGCGGGGCGGTGTATAAATTGTCGATCAGCTTTTGCGTGCGTTCTTTTATCGTCACCTGGTCGGCGGCGGGCAAAGCATCAAAGGCCGCGCGGCGTTCTTCGCGCCTTGCCTGTCTTTGCTCGTCCGACAGCTCCTCGTTGTCGGCGCGGCGCTGGTTGAAAAAGGCCTGCTGTTCTTCCTGCGACATGGCCTCGAGCGCATCGAGTTCTTCCGCCGTCAGATGGGTGCGCGGCTGGGGGGCGGGCTTTTCGGCCTGTACCGCAGTGTCGCCATCCTGCGCCGCCGCCGGAAGGCTGGCGAGAGCGGTGATCGAAAGCGCTAAAAAGGCAAGGGCGCAAAGGCGCGGCCAGAAACGGGTCATTTTGAAATACTCCTTTGATTTCAAACGATAAATGAACGCCCCAAAGCGCCCATGGACATCATATCGCCTCTTTCGGGCAGAAAACAGGGGCAAAACCCCTCAAAAATATGAAAAATTCAAAATTTTAGCGCAGGATATAGAGTATCCCCTCCGTGACAAGGTTGGCAGAAACAACAAAAACCGTTTAACTTCATGGAAAATATAGGGCACGCAACAATATTTCCCCCGAAGGGACGGATGCAGGAAAAAGCCACATTCAGCCACGCCGACGAGGAGGCGAAAGACGATGCCGTGCTTATGCGCCAGATATCGGGCGGCGATCAGCGGGCTTTCCAAAAGCTCATGCAGCGCCACCTTGCGCGCACCGTGCGTCTCGCCAGCCGGATATCTGGCGCATAAGCACGGCATCGTCTTTCG
>JAYUPV010000192.1:0-9884 GCA_043759865.1 Alphaproteobacteria bacterium
AACGGACGGGGCCCCCGCGTACCTGACGCATGGTTGCCGATTCTGTGATCTCGTCATCCCACATCACAACAGTACCGCGCAAAATCGTGCCCTGCACCCAGCCCTGCACCTTCATGCCGTCAAAGGGCGTCCAGCCGCAGCGCGATTTTATCCATTTGTTGGTGATGGTCTTCTCTTTTTTCAGGTCGACCACGGCAAAGTCTGCATCGTAGCCGACGGCGATGCGCCCTTTGCCCGCAATCTGGTACACGCGCTGCGGTCCATGGGCGAGAAGGTCGACAACGCGTTCAAGAGAAAGTTTTCCCACATTCACATGGTTCAGCATCACGCTCAGCATTGTCTGTACGCCCGTCATGCCGCTCGGCGAGGCGGGATATTCTTTCGCCTTTTCTTCGAGCGTATGCGGCGCATGGTCGGAACCCAGAACGTCGACAACACCCGTCTGTACTGCAGCCCAAAGTGCATCGGTATGTTTTTTGTCGCGAATGGGCGGGTTCATTTGCGCTCGTGTGCCAAGGCGCTCGTAACATTCGGGGGCGGAAAGGGTCAGGTGCTGTGGCGTGGTTTCAATCGTGGCAATGTCCTTGTGGTCTTTCAGGTAAGCCATTTCATCACCCGATGTCACATGCAGCAGGTGAATACGTCGCCCCGCTTCGCGCGCGAGTTTAACGGCGCGCTGGACTGCTTTTAACGCGCATTCTGGATCGCGCCAAAGGGGGTGGTCTTTTACATCGTGACTTGCTTCGGCGATGTGTTTACGCGACTTCAGGCGTTCTTCGTCCTCGGCATGCAGTGCCACGCGGCGTGTGCCGTTTTGCAAAATTTTTAATATTACCTCGTCGTGTGCTGCGAGGAGGGAGCCGGTGGAGGACCCCATGAAAACCTTCACGCCGCAGCAACCGGGAATTTTTTCAAGTGCAGCCAAAATATGCGCGTTCTCGGCACAGCCGCCCATGAAAAAAGCGTAATCGCAAAACGCTTTTTCCGCCGCGCGGTGCAGCTTGTCGTGCAGAGTCGCCGTGGTAATCGTCAGCGGGTCGGTGTTGGGCATTTCGAAAACGGTCGTCACGCCGCCTGCAATGGCCGACAGCGTGCCGGTGGCTAAGTCCTCTTTATGCGTCAGCCCCGGCTCGCGGAAATGGACCTGGGTGTCTATTGCGCCCGGCAGCACATGCAACCCGCTGCAGTCGATAATATCCCGCGCAACGCCGCGCGAAAAATCGCCGATATCGGCAATGCGTCCGTCCTTTACGGCGATATCGGTCCGGGTCACGCCCCAGGGGGTAGCGACAAGCCCGTTTTTCAGGATTAAATCGAAAGCAGAATTCGGGGACTGGGTCATTTTTAGACTCACTTTCCGGAGGGAATATTGCTATATTATCCGCGGCAAGGCAAAGAGGAATCTCGATGAATTTTTTTGACCAGATGGGCGCTCCCGACCCTCTCGATCTCGAGATGGCCGAGGTCAAGCTCGACCTGCGCGGCATGGACCGGCAGGACGCGCTGCACACGCTTGACCACACGGTCAAGTATTGCAAGAAAACCTCCGCTAAAACGCTTTATGTCACGTTCGAGCCCATGCGCCCCGGCGAGGGCGAAACCCTGTTCCAGCCCGTCGCGCGCTATTTCAAGATGGAAAAGCACAACGGTTATGTCGAAACCGCGCTGCCCGTCATGACCAAGCAGTCGGGTGGGCTGCTTGTGAAGTTCAAGTTGTAAGCATCATGGCACTCGCGCTTTTCAATACGCTGACAAGGCAAAAAGAAGACTTCAAACCCATCGACGCGAAAAACGTGAAGCTCTATTGCTGCGGCCCCACGGTTTACAATTTCGCCCATATCGGCAACCTGCGTACTTATGTGTTCGAGGATCTGTTGCGCCGCACGCTGGCGCGCGCCGGTTTTTCATTCACGCATGTCATGAACATCACCGATGTCGGCCACCTGCAATCCGACGATGACGAGGGTAGAGGGGAGGGCGCGGATAAAATGGAACTTGCTGCCGCACGCGAAAATAAATCGCCGTGGGAACTGGCGAAGTTTTATGAAGAGGCGTTTTTCAGCGACTGCCGCAAGCTCGGCATTTTAAAGCCGCACATCGTCTGCCGCGCGACCGAGCATATCTATGACATGCAGGACATGATCGAGCTGCTCGAAGAAAAAGGCTTGGCGTACAAGGCAGGCGGCAACCAGCCGAACGTGTATTTCGACACCAAAAAATTCCCGAGCTATCCTGACTTCGCAAAACTGCCCGAACCCCAACTGGCGCAAGGCCGCGTGGACGTCGATGCGAACAAGCGTAGCCCGACCGATTTTGTTTTGTGGTTCACGCTGCAAGGCTCGAAATATCCAAACCAGATCATGAAGTGGGAAAGCCCGTGGGGTGAGGGTTTCCCCGGCTGGCATATCGAATGCTCTGCTATGGCGTCAAAATACCTAGGCGAGCAAATCGACATCCATTGCGGCGGCATCGACCACATTCCCGTCCACCACACGAACGAAGTGGCGCAATCGGAAGGATGCTTCGGGCATAAATGGGTCAATTACTGGCTGCATGCCGAATTCCTGCTGATGGACGAAGGTAAAATGTCGAAGTCGAAAGACGGGTTTATGACGCTGCAAAAAATCATCGACGCCGGCTACAGTCCGCTGCACTACCGTTACCTGTGCCTTACCGCGCATTATCGCGGTTCCTTGAAATTCAGCTACGCCTCCCTCGATGGCGCGCGTACTTCCTACGACACGCTCTGCCACAAGGCAGATGAATGGCGCACGCAGTTCCCCGTCGCGGCGCAACCGGGCGCGGCGGCGAAGGCCGTGATACAAAAAATCGATGCGGCGATGCAGGATGACTTGAATTCACCCGTCGCCCTTTCCGTGCTGTGGGAAGCCATGCGCGACGAAAACCTTCCCGTGCCGGACAAACTGGCAATCCTCGACGGTGCCGACAGCGCGCTTGGCCTCGGCGGTGTGTCGCTTGAAAAACCCGAACTGACGCGTGAACAGGAAGAATTCATGGCTGCGCGTGAAAAAGCGCGTCATGGAAAAAACTGGCAGGAGGCGGACAGGTTGCGCGCGGCTCTGCTGGAAACGGGCGTGATGCTGAAAGACCGGCCCGAAGGTTCCTCATGGTATTTTGTGGCGCCGCCTGCTAAAAAATAGAGAGAATAAGGAGTAAGAAAATGCCACCCAAACATCCCGAAATCCTGCTGGTGCCGAAAGAGCTGTCACAAGTCTCCTGCGACGGCGGCGGCGCGCTCGGCCACCCGAAGGTGTATCTTGCTTTTGATAGCCACGATGAAACCACCTGCGGCTACTGTGACCGGCTGTTCACCAAGCACAACCAGGTCGGCGCGAAACCCTACAAGTCCCGGGGCGCGGCATAAGTGATGCTCGATGATGACAGCCTCGTCGCCGTTTATAACGAAGAGCTGATAAGGCTCTCGGGCGAGGCGATGCTGCCCAAATCTCTCGACAGCTTTGATATCTCTGCGAAATCCGTCAGCCCCATCTGCGGCTCCGAAGTCACCGTGCAATTAAAACTTGACGGCGAACGCGTAAAGGCGTTTGGTTTCGAAGTCGAAGCCTGCGCGCTGACGAAGTCGGTGGTGGCGGTGATGGCAAAGGCCATTATCGGCAAGACCCGCGCCGATGTGGCGCGTGCCGGCGCGGAAATGGAATCGATGCTGGCGGGGGAATTAGTGTTCCCCTCCGGAGACTGGTCGAAGCTCAATATTCTGGAGCCGGTCAAAGACTATAAAGCGCGGCACAATTCGATTCTTCTGCCTTTCGAGGCGGTCGAAAAAGCATTTCAGGATAAAAGGTGACAGTCATGGAACTCGACAGAAATTTCCGCAAGGACCGCGAAGCCGCTTTCGACGAAATCCAGAAAGCGATGTTCGCAAAAATTCAAGAAAAGGCGCTGTGGAGCCAGGGGTTCGTGAAGGACAAGAATGACGGACTGATACTGCCCGAGCATGTGCAGCTTTCCGAAACCTTCCGTTGGCCTGCTGCTATTTCTTATGCGGCCGGCGACTTCAAGGAAAACAGGAAGCCCCTGAAACAGATTTTTTCGGGCGTCAGCGGACGTTACGAAGGCAAGAACCTGCAGCAGATTATCGGCGTGGCGGATGATTTCGTGCGTACGCCTGCGTCGAAACTCGACGGTCGCAAGTCGGCATTTGAAGACATGTTCAAGCTGCTCGATATCGCCGAGCGCGACTTTGATCTGACCTACAAGCCGCTCAGCAAGGACATGCTCGACTACTGGCACAAAAAACACCCGATCGACTACCAGCATCTTGAATATGCCTATCGCGAAAACCAGCGGCATTTCATGAAGGAATCGATCAACGAAATGAGGCAGGTACTGACAGCGCTTCAGGCCGGAAAACCCGCGCCGGGTGTAACTGCGAAACCGCCAACGCCTTAAAATTGCAGCTTTTTCGCGGCTGCTTGCTTTCGGTTTAAAAGCACGTATATCATTCATTGTATGCCACCGCCTATTGCAGGGGTGGCGCCCGAAACTTTGAAAGCTCGCTTGCGAGGAGCTCGAACATGACCCGCCGCCTTTCCCTTTTCGACAGTCCTTTTCTGTTGGGCTTTGACCAGTTCGAGCGAGCGCTTGATCGTGCACAGCGTGCCGCGACGGAAGGATATCCCCCGTATAACATCGAACAAATCGGCGAAACCGTGCTGCGCATTACCATTGCGGTCGCAGGTTTTGAAATGCCCGATCTTGCCGTGCAGCTTGAGGCGAACCAACTGGTCATTCGCGGCAGGAAACAGGGTGAGGAAGAAGACGGTCATGTCTATCTCCATCGCGGCATCGCGACACGGCAGTTCCAGCGGTCATTTATTTTAAGCGAGGATATCGAAGTGACGGGCGCGTCGCTCGACAACGGGCTTTTGAACATTGACCTGCGCCGGATACTGCCCGAAACCGTGGTTCAGACAATACCGATAACTGCCGGAAAAGACGGGAAAAAGACCCAGACGATTGATGTGGCGGCAGATGTTTTCCGTGACAAACTGAACGGCAGCAAGTAACATAAACAGGTGAGGTAAACAGATGAAAAGCAACTTTCTGCCCGATAATTTCATCCCCTTCCTGATGACCGAGTCAGACCTCAAAAAGCTCGGCATGGAAGAGGTCGGCTATGTGAAGCAATACGTCGTGAACGGCAAGCCCGCCTGGGTGCTGCACGCGGCTGATGGCACAGCGCTTGCGGTGCAGGGCGACCCTGACGGCGCACTCAGCTCCGCGCGCCATCACGAGCTTGATCTCGTCTCCGTCCATTAATCATTGAAGTCAGACAAGCCTTGATTTTAGATTGTCGCTGTCGCGTGCGTCCATTTCGCGATGTGCGTTTCCGGATGCGCGGCCTTGATGAGCGCCGCGCGCTTTTCGGTGGCCATATTGAAGCCATCCTTGAATTTTTCCTGCATCGCCGAGGGCTGAAATTGCAGCCGTGCTTGCAGCGCCGCGATATCGCGCTCATTCTGCGTGTCGTAGCTGAGAGCTTCGCCCTGCCGCGCTGAATCGAACCTGACCGACGAAGGGGCGGCGTTGCTTAAGGATTTCGTCATGACCGCAAATCCGCCGACGAGCAGCACGCCTTTTGTCAGCCAGAAGAGCGGCGCTGCGGGCGTGGGCAGCAGCGCGCCCATCCCGATCACGAAGCCGAGCGCTCCCCTCAGCGGGCGTTTTGCAGGCGTGACCTTTTTAATCGCCGCATCTATGCGCTGCTCGGTGTCGCGCAGCGTGTCTGTCACGGCGTTCTTGATGGCGAAAAGGCTTTTCGCTTTTGAAAGAAAAGCGGCGTTGTTCTGCTGGCTCATGATGATTTGTCCGGTTCAAAAAGGGGCGGAGGGATATCCGCTTGCCTCGAGTCCGGCGACTATACCCAAGATACATATCCCAGTCAATTAATGTGAAAACTGATGATAATGTAAAAGGCTGAAAATAAAGATTTTTTGTGTATTTTATGCAGCCTGCGAGCGTGTCCATTCGGTCATCAGCTCGGCTATTTTCTGCTGTTCGCAGGTGCCCCGGATGGCCTGGCAGGTTTCTTCATGTTTCAGAAAGCGCGAGATGAGCGCCAGCACTTTCAGGTGCTGCGTGGTCTTGCTGCCTTCGGGAACCAGCAGCATGAAAACAAGATCAACAGGGTCGCCGTCGATGGCGTCGTAATCGACCGCCGCGCTGAATCGCACCAGCACGCCATAGATACGGTCGATATGCGGCAGCTTCACGTGCGGAATGGCGACGCCGCCGCCGATGCCGGTCGAGCCGATGCGCTCGCGTGCCATCAGCGCGTCGAACAAAATGTCGGGCGCGCCGCCAATAACGGGCACCATGGCTTCCGCAATGCTGCGGAATGCCTGCTTTTTGCTCGTCGCCTTGAGATCAGGGATGATGAGGTCTGCGGTTATCATACACTTTTTTTCTGCCCATTCGTGGCCGCCTCCCCTCGAGGTCGGCCCGCCGCACCTTTTCCAGGCGCGTAGCTTACTTTCTTTTTCCCGCCTTCGCTTTTGCAGGTTTTGCCAACGGCTTCGCGGCTTTTGCGTTTGCGGCCACTTTTGAAGGGGCTGCAGGCTTTTTCTTGGGCGCGCTGCCTTCGGGGTCAACCCAGCCGATATTTCCGTCTTTGCGGCGGTAGATCATGTTATAGCCCCCATTCGCGGGGTTCTTGAAAAGCAGCGCGGGCAGGTCGCCAAGCTCGAGGCGCATGACAGCGTCGCTTACGGCCAGCGTTGGCACTTGGGTCTGCATTTCGGCGACGATAGCGGGGCCGGGCTTTGCCGTCTCGTTCTCGTTGCTCGAGAAAGTGGTGTAGGCGGCTGCTGCTGATTCAGACAGGCTTTCGCGCTTGTGGTGGTCGCGCAGCCGGTCCTTGAATTTCGACAGGCGCTTGGCGACGCGCTGTGATGCGCCGTCAAAAGCAGGGTAGGGGTCGTCCGCCTCGCTTGAGGATTCCAGCACCATGCCGTTGCCGACATGGATTGAAATGTCCGCGCGGTAGCGGTGGTTCTTTTCCTTGGTGAAAACGACCGTGGCCTCGATTGGTTCGCGGAAATATTTTCCGGCGGTGTGGGTCAGATTGGCGCGGACGTGCTCGCGCAGTGAATCGCCCACATCGAGATGCTTGCCTTTGACTGTCAGTTCCATTGTCTTTAACCCTGCTATTGTTTTTGTACCGTTTAATTCTAGCCCCGAAGTGCTTAAAAATCGCCTTAAATCAGGGCTTTTTCTTTCCCCGGGGAGCATGAATAATTATAGATTTTTATGGGCGAAGTCAAGAAAACCGCCAGTTTTGAAGGGATTACAGCCTGTTAGCTGTTTTTCAGGCGGCGGCGCTGGACGGAAGAGGGTATTTTCATAGCCTCCCGGTACTTGGCCACCGTGCGCCTTGCGATATCGATGCCCTCTTTTTTCAGGCCGTCGACAAGGTCGTCATCCGACAAAATAGCGGCGGGCAACTCGGCGTCGATCAGCGTCTTGATGCGTGCCTTGACCGCTTCCGAGGAAAATTCCACATTGCCGTCCGCCGATGAGACGCCGGAGGAGAAAAAATACTTCAGCTCGAAAACACCGCGCGGCGTGCCTATATATTTGTTGGTCGTGACGCGGGAAACGGTGCTTTCATGCATGCCGATAACGGCCGCAATGTCTTTCAGCACTAGCGGTTTCAGGAATTCGACGCCGTAGTTGAAAAACGCCTCCTGCTGCAAAATAATCTCGCTCGCGGTTTTTAAAATCGTTTCGGCGCGCTGGTCAAGCGCTTTGATCAGCCAGTTTGCGGTGTTCAGCTGTTCCGAAATATATTCCTTGTCCTTCTTCTGCTTCGCGCTGTTGCTGATTTCGGCATAGTAGCGTTTATTCACCAGCACGCGGGGCAGGGTATCGTTGTTCAGTTCCACCGCCCAACCGCCACCCTTTGACTTCGGCAGCGGTTTCATCAGCACATCGGGGATAACGGTTTGCGAAACGAAATGCTCGAACTCAAGCGCGGGCTTCGGGTTCAGCGACTTGATCTCCGATATCATTTCCTTCAGGTCGCCCTCGTCCACGCCGCACAGCGCCTTCAGCTTCTTGATATCATGCGTTGCCAGCAGGTCGAGGTTTTCCAGCATTTTCTGCATGGCGGGGTCGAGCCTGTCCTGTTCCCGTAGTTGCAGGGCAAGACATTCGCTCAAATTACGCGCGAATAGACCGGCGGGGTCGAGGTGCTGTAGTTTTTCGAGAATACCGTCGACGCGCTCCTTGGCGGTGCCAAGGCGTTCGGCAAGCTGCGCCGTATCGGTGCGGAAATAACCCGATTCATCGAGGTAATCGAGCATCAGCATCGCAATCGCGCGGTCCTTGTTGTCGGTGAAGTCGAGCGATATTTGTTCTTCGAGGTAATCGCGCAGCGTGGCTTCTTTCGCAAGCGTGTTCTCGAAGCTGAAATCGGTGTCGTCGAATTTTAAATTCCCGCCTTTGCCGGCAGCTGCGAAACTGTTGGTGGCGAAGGCGTCGTAACCGCCTTCTTGCTCCGCCATGCCGCCGCCCGTGAATACGTTGTCAAAATCAGTGTCGAGCCCGCGTTCCTCGACAGCGCCAACATCGCCCTGCTCGTTGCTGCTGCCCTCGGGCTGCGGGCCGATGGCTTCGGCATCGCCTGAACTTTCAACGGCGGCGGGGGTGTCGTCCTGCGGCTTTTCGCTCGACATACTGTCATCGCGCTCCAGCAGGGGGTTCTTCTCCAACTCCGCCTCGACGAATTCGGCAAGCTCGAGGTTTGACATCTGCAACAGCTTTATTGCCTGCTGCAGTTGCGGTGTCATGGTCAGGGTCTGGCCCTGTTTTAAATCGAGACGCTGGTTGATCGCCATAAACTTCCCCTAAGAGGAATTATAGCATTTTCGGGCGAAAAGGCCAATGCGGCGGCTAATCGAGCAGGAATTTTCGCTCCGGCGGCAGTTTTTTGCCAAGATATTTGAATAAATCCCGCGCCCACAGGGCATCGGCGTGGCAGTCGTGGGCGTTTTCAGGGGGAGGCAGGCTTTCGCCCGTCGCACGGGTCAGTTCCTTCAGGTCGCGGAATTGCGGTGAAGGCAGCCCCGCCGCCTTGAAAGCCTCGCGCAGTTTCGTGAGGCCACCGAAGAAATTGGCCATCACGACTTGGTCGGTCGCGCCGTTATACGCCCAGATTTCGATGGCAGGGGCGGGCTTGCCGGCTGTGGCAAAACTTTTCAGGTAAGCGATCATGTCGTCGCGTATTTCATCATTGGTGCGGCGCTTGTCTGCGGGCGGCAGGTGCTTCACCACATTCGCATCCAGCCAGGGCGTTATTTTCGCGGCGTTGAAATCGCGGCTGACACCATAGAAGTCTTTTCCCGACGGGTCTTCGGGCACAAGGGCGATGCTGATGGGGTCGAGCTTGAAGGGCGCCGCATGCTCGTTAAATTCCGAGTCGAGGAAGAATCGCAGTTTGTCTGGTGCTGTCATGATATTAAAGCATAACACTCGACAAAGTTATGTCCAGAGTTTTATGACGACATTTTTCTAGAGGCTGAATTTCTCGCCAAGATACACGCGCCGCACATCTTTGTGTGCCACGATGTCGGAAGGCTTGCCTTCCATCAGCACCTGACCGCCGTGCAGAATATAGGCGCGGTCCACGATGTCGAGCGTGTCGCGCACGTTGTGGTCGGTGATAAGAACGCCGATATTGCGGTTCTTCAGGTGCTTCACAAGATCGCGGATCTCGCCGACCGCAATCGGGTCGATGCCCGCAAGAGGTTCGTCGAGCAGAATGAATTGCGGATGGGTGGCAAGCGCTCGCGCGATCTCGACGCGCCTGCGTTCCCCGCCCGAAAGCGCGATAGCAGGGGTCA
>JAYUPV010000193.1:0-13452 GCA_043759865.1 Alphaproteobacteria bacterium
GATTTCCGGCTGAAAATTCTGTCCGTCCGCGAAAAAAAGTTGCGACAGGGCGCGATGTAACATGGAAAATCATATTTTGGAAAATCTATTTTAGGGAAATTATTTGCGTGGCGTTTTGCGTGTATCTGAAAACAACCAAATGCGATATAGCGCCCATTTTCCTTGATATTTTTGCGTAATCGCTGCAAGTGCCGGCGGGTTATGGCAAAAATAATATTTTCATAAGCGGAAAGTTTTTTCGTTGCGTGCGAGAGCAGCAGCCATTTTTTTGAAATTAAAATGCTGCAGAGCAGCGCATAAATTTTCGTCTCTTTCGTTTTTTAGCCTTGTGGCTTTCATAAAAAATGTTACCGTCATCCTTGTTCGAAAACGCTCCATAACTAAAGACAAAAAAATTCCGGCCACGCAGAAATGGCAGGGGTCGTTTTTGAATGAAGTTGCGTTTTAACGAAACTTTAACCGTTACGGGTAGACTATAAATGGCAACGCCATCCGACCGGAGAAAAATCGAGAGCATCCTGCGCGAACCACTCACGCGCCACAGGTTGATGCTCAACTCCAAACTGCGTGCCGCACAAGCGGAAGAAAACCCGACTCCCTTTACGCTCGAAGACCTCAAGGCCTTCATGGGCGCTATCAAGAGCGCTGATCCGGAATACGCGAAAGAAACGCTGAACGCGCTCGAAGCCGTGCAAACCGGCAAGGCGCCTCAAGTTCCGCGCTTTGATACGCCTGAAACACAACTTATCTGGGGCGCAGCGCTTGCCTACCTGACGGGCGCGCCCGACCAGATGAAAACCTGGACGAAGCCGCCCGCCGAAGGCGTCGCGCTGACCGGCACCGAATTGTGGAAGCAGGTTTCGACCACCGACTTCGCTTACGGCGAGCTTCTCTCCCACGCGCACCATATCCGCGAAGCGCTGCGCGACAAGGACACCAAGTACGGCTGGGGCGAACCCGGATCGGGCTTCACGTTTGACCGTTCCAAGAACCTGATCAACGTCGACTTCATGCAGTCCATGATCGTCGGCTTCGAGCACGCCCGCGCGGATGTCTACCGCGAAATCGGCCACTCGCTGCTGTCGGTGACTTACCCGAAGCGCATGAAGGAAGTTTTCAAGGAAATGCAGCCGCTGATGAAAAAGTCGCGGCTGGCGCAGATGAAGAAGGGCCCCAAGCTCAAGCCCGAAGAATATAAAAAGCTGACCATGCTGTCGACCGAATGGCAACTGCGCCACATGATGTTCACGGCGGCCGAGGAAAACGTCGCCAACCGCTTCGTCGCCAACATGGGCTCGCAGCTGCTGCAGGACTTCGGCGTTTCGCTCAACAACACGGCTGTCACGCATCGCGGCGTCGGCCTGACGCGCATCCCCGAGGACGGCGCGTCGGAAGACCTGAAGCGCTACATGAACCTCTGCAACGCGGTGCAACTCAGCTTCTTCGCCAACAACGCGTTGTTCGAGGATAACGACAACGGCTGGAAAAAAGTCGGCGTTGACCCCGCTCTCGTTCGCAAGACCTCGACCCTCGCCGCGCGTCCCGCAGGCCAAAAGGGCGACAAGGACGGCATCAATCACGAAGACTTCAAGCACCTGCGCGAGCTGACAGGCGGCCCGAAAGGCCTCGAGAACCTGCAGCCCAAGCAGCATGAACGTCTGTTTGGCTGGTCGAACCTCAAGAACCGCGTCGAGCGTGCCGATGCTGACCGCAAGGCGATCATCAACGAAATCTGGCGCGATTACGCCGAAGACCTCATTCAGAAAATCCTGAAAATGGCCAATGACCAGATTGACGAAAATCTGGACAAGGCCCAGAAGGACCCCAAGAACCAGAAAGACAAGAAGAAGCAGGACGGCAAAGATCTCGACCAAGACCAAGACGGCGATGACCAGGACGGCGACGACGGCCAGGATGGTCAAGACGGCCAAGATGGCGACGACGGTCAGGACGGTCAAGAAGGCCAGGGCAAAGGTAAAGGCAAGGGCAAGCCGTCCAAGGGCAAAAAAGGCAAGAAGCAACGCGGCAAGCCGCAGGGCGATCAAGAGGACGGCGACGAGTCCGATGATGGCGATGATGCTGATGGCCAAGATCAAGAAGGCAAAGACGGTCAGGAAAAAGACGGTAAAGACGGCAAGAAAAAAGACGGCAAAAAAGGCGACAAGAAAGAAAAAGGTAAAAAAGGCGAAAAAGGGGACAAGGGCGAAAAGGGCGACGAGGAAGGCGAAGGCCAGGACGGCGAAGGCGACGACGCTGACGGCCAGGAGCAGGACGGCGACAAAAAAGGCAAGCAAAAGGGCAAAGGCAAAGAAGGCAAACTCGGGCAGGACGATGAAGACACCGTCCCCGTCGAAGGTGCCGGCGACCAGCCCGCCCCCAAAGGTTCGACCGAAGTCCCGTCCGACGAACTCGACCCCAATGGCGAAGGCAAAGATGCCGACGGTAAAGACGCCGACGGGGAAGATGTCGATGGCGAAGACGCGGACGGTGAAGATGCAGACGGCGAAGATGCCGATGGCCAGACCGCCGAAGATCTCGAAAAAGAACTCGAGAAGCGCAAGAAAAAAGGCGAAAAGGGCGAAGACGCCGACGGGCAAGATGGCGAAGACGGTCAGGACGGCGAGGGCAAAGGCAAGCCCGGTAAACCCGGCAAGAACGGCAAGCCCTCCAAGCAGGCAGGCCACGGCGACGGTAAGTCGCTGGAGGAACTGTCGAAGCTCGACTGGACCGATTACCACAAACGGATCGCCGAACTCGCGGGTCCCATCACGCGCGTGCGCAAACTCTTTAAGGACGTTCAGGAACGCCAGCTGCAGCGCAAGCGCGCTGTTTCCGGCACGCTCGACATCCTGCCCGAAAACGGCGAGGTGAAGGACCGCTTCAACGTGGAAGCGCACCGCAACCTGACCATCAAGCGCAAGCTTGGCGACGTGCAGGAACAAGACCTTAAGCGGTTCCACAAAGATGAAGTCAAGATGGTGCCGACCGAGATCGACATCGTCATCATGATCGACGGTTCCGGTTCCATGAACGGTACCCCGCTCAACTCCGCGCTTCAGGCCGCCGCCATTATGTTCGAAGCGGCCTCGGGCAAAGACATGAAGATGAACGTCTATGTCGGCATGTGGGGCGATTCAAACCCGCCCATGCTGATTACCCCGGGCGCTGATCGTATCGAGATCGGCAAGCAGATGGCGCGCGCGCAGAAGGGCCTGAATTCCGGCACCGACCTCGCCCCTGCCATCAAGAAAGTCGCCCAGACCATCGGCGACCAGCGCGGCAAGAGCGGTACGCTCTCGGGTTTCACGCACGTTTTGATCATCTCCGACGGCGATATGTTCGACGCCGCCCAGAGCAAGGAGAAGATCATGACCATGTTCGAATTCTCGGACAAGATCACCTTCGACACGGCCATCATCGGCCGTCCGGGGACTAACATGGAGACCATGGCCAAAGGCATTAAAGGTCATAAGGTCTACCAGGACGTAGGGGTTACGCTTGGTAGCAATCCGAACGAAGTCCCGATGGCGATCGTCGGGATGCTACTCGAAAAAGTAAAGAAGACCGGCAGTTTTGTCGCCGTACCGAACTCTCAGAAACGCCGGGCCATGAAACGGGCTCACAACAAGATGGATCCAAAGCCATGAAAAACGATAAAACCTCGCCTCTGAAGACCAAACAGAAAGACCTGACGCCCGAGGAGATCAAGTCCCTCGAGAAGCCGCTTGGCACGTCTGACCGCCCGTATCCCATGTGGGGTTCGCAGCGCATCGAGCACAACGGCCGTGCCGATCTCGAACAGGTCCTTTCCGTCATCGCGGACGACACGTACCCGATGAAGGTCTATTCGGACCGCCCGTATAAAGAAGTCATCGCCATGGCGTATTGCGACATGGCCGTACCCTCGATGCTGCCGCTGTTCTTTGACGGCCTCGAGCGCCGCAAGCCTTCTTCCACCAACCGCACGCAGATGATGATCGGCGACCCCGGTGCAGGTAAATCGTTCCTGGGCGCGCTGCAAGGCCGCCTGCGTTCGAAAGACCCTATCGAAGTTCTCGATTGCGGTGGCAAAAACATGCGCGAGCTGCTGTTCGAAATGGTGTTGGATTTCGGCGCCGGCGACCCGCTCCCGAAGGCAATCGACAAGCGCCTGCAGATGGGGTCTTTGGAGTCCCTCTCGCAAGCCCTGTTGAAAGGCCTGCCCACCGAAGTCACCACGCTCGACACCGACGGCAAAGTCCTGTCGATCGACTGGAACGGCCTCAAATCAGCTGGCACCGACAAAGTCGAGCAGGCATTTGAAGTCTTGAAAAAAGTCTCGAAAATCGAAGGCCTCGACAACGCGGGCGGCAACGCTCTCGGCATGAACTCGCAATACGGCCCGCTGATCCGCAAATTCATGGCTGGCGAAGAAATCGTGCTCGACGAGTACAACAAGTCGCGCGAAGGCACTGACGACAACCTGCAAACCGTCTGGCAGTTCTGCATCGGTGAATTGAAGGAATGCACCGTCGAAAACCCGCTGAAGAACAAAGACGCTTCGGCAGGCCCGTCGGAATTCACCTTCCGCCGCGAAGACATGAAGCCCGGCTTCTTCGTCACCCTCACCGGTAACAAAAAAGAAGACGGTATCACCACGCGTTCGCTGAACAAGTCGGTTTACTCCCGCCTGTCGCCGCAAACGCTGCCCGATCCCGACATCATCGACTGGCAGCACCGCATCTGCCAGATGATGGTGGGCGTTCCTGTTTCCACGCTTTACACCGCGTTCAAGGAACAGGCTGACAAAGACCCCGATGCATTCGGTGAATGGTTGCTCTGGCTCCGCAAGACCAAGGCGGAAGTCGAAGGCACGACCGTGCCCGAACTGCAGGAAACGCTGCTGAAAAACTGGAAAAACGTCGTCAACTCGTCCGAAAAGCTCGCCAAGTTCTACGACAAGTGGCAGCAGATGACGGATGCCGAGAAAATCACCTCCAACGGCCACGCAGACCTGGTCGAGGAAGTGGACGAGGAATACTCCAAGAAAGAAGGCATCGACTTCCGCAAGATCAAGCAGCACCTTGAAGAGGCGATTCCTATCCGCCCCCGGATGCAGAAAGAAGACGCACCGCGCGTGTTCAACACCGGCGCGTGGGACAAGGCCCCCAAGCTCGGCGAACCGATCGAGGAAAACCCCTCGCTCAACTTCGGCACGCGCCTGACGGAATTCCTCGAGCGCATGGTCTACGAAAAGTCCGGCGCCGTCGGCAAGCCCAAGCTGTTCATGAAGCTGCAAAAAGGCATGCAGGAATTCGCTCTCCGCGACATCACGTTGCAGGAAGCGGCACGTTCCAAGCAGCGTTCGGTCGAAGAAGACCTGAACGTCTCGGCCTTCAACGACCGCGACCTGTCCAAACAGGCTGTCATGGCACGCCATGTGTTCTGCGAGTTCCTGCGCCAGACCAACCCGGAAATCAAGGCGACCGACGACGAGATCGTCACGCCGAAGAAGTTTCTGGATGCTCTGACCTATGTCTCGCAAAAAGACACGGCGAAAACGAACGAACTGTTCGTCGCCAACCGCGACCCTGAATCGCTCTATGCCGGCCACCCGCTCGCTGGCGCGATCATCAAGGACACGGCCGTCTATGCGCGCGAAAACAAGGACCTCGACTTCACGCTGAAAGATCTCGTGCACCACGACGACTTCATGGCATCGCTCGCCATGCCGACCGTCGGCGCGAAAAACCTTTCGGCCGTTTGGGAGCAGAACATTCGCCCCCTCACGAAAGGCGAGAAAGCCGCCAACGACAGCACCGCACCCGCTGCGGCCGCACCGTCCGGCACCGGCTCGATCCTCGACCACGATGAAGCCCTCTTCATCGCCGAGAACAAGTCGGACAAGAAAATCGCGACCACCAGCCTGCAAGTGCTCTACACCGACGAGCAGGGCGAACGCCCCGTGACGATCCACATCGTCCGGAACGAAGCCCGCAACAAGACGCTCGTCGTCTCGGAAAAAGCGCCTTCCAAGCTGCTCGCAGCGTTCAAGGAAGCTGGCGTGATCCACGTCGACCGCCATGACCTGAACGCGGAAACCAAGGTCGATGCGGCCATCACCGAGCTGACGCGCGGTATGCCTGCCTCGATCAAGGACCGTCTCGTCGATGCGTTCAAGTACCGCAACGACGTCGACACCGAGCACCTGAAAGGCAAAACGCCGACGTTGCCGCAACTGCTGACGGATGATAAAATTGACATGATGTATGCCAAGTTTGTCGTCAAAAAAGCGGTGAACGGGCTGTAAGCGAACATGAGCAATCCCGGCCAGCAAAGGCATCTGATGTCGACCGAGGAACTGGAACAAGTCGGCGCCGCCGTGGCACAACAGAACGCGATGGAACGCGGCCTTGTTTTCCTGCCGCACGGCTGCCGCTTGTTCAAGGTCGGGTCTGGCTGGGAAAGCGACATGATCAAGCGCGACAAAGGGGTCGCGTCGTGCGAAACACTGCTGGAACTTGAGGCCGCACTCAAGAATCCCGACGTCAAGGTCCTGTTCATACCCGTGAACGCGATCATTGCCGAAAAGGATATCGAGAAGGTCTGCCAGCGGAACGGCGTAACCAAAACTCTTTTCAAAGAGATCAAGGGGACATCATGAGCGGGGGACGTTACATCAAGCAGGCCATCATTGCGGCCCTGTGCGAGCATCCTGAACAGGAAAAGTACAAGACGCGCGCGTTTTCGGGTGAAAACCTGAATGCGATGATGGAGGCAATCGCCGAGCAAGGCAACAAGCTCACCAAGGCCGATTTCCTCACCGCCGACGATGAAGGCAAATACATCGTCGACACGCCCGGCTTCTGGAAGAATTTCGACAAGGTGCGCGACATCGTCACCAAAGCGGGCGACAGGTTCGAGATTGGTGATTTCACCAAGTACCTCGACCGCAATGAAACCCGCAGCCTGCTGGATTCCGCGAAGGAACATGGAGGCCTCGGCAAGATTTTTACCAAAGACGTGTGGCAGGGCCGTTTCGACGACATGGAACGCCTCTGGTACAAGGTTCCCGTGCCTTCGCGCCGTGAACTGTTCCGCAATGACGGCCTGCTCGACCCCGCGTTGAAGCGTGGCATGCTGGCAGCCGAAGGCCGCGTGATGCCCGAAGACGGCCTCGCGAAAGCGGGCCTCACGCCCGCCGATATCCGCGCGGCGTTCCAGGAACGCGGCAACTATGAAGAAGTCAACCGCAAGCTCGGCGCTGCCGGCGATTACCTGCGTAAAGACTATCTGTTGCTTCCCGACAGCACGGGCGACACGGTATTCTACTATCAAGGCGCTTGGGACAAGTTCGATGACATCTCGAAAAACCTGCGTGCGCATGGCGAAAAATTCGAAAACACCGATTTCGTGCGTCAAGTTGGCTTCGTTTCCAACATCCTGACCCGCGCGTCGGAACGCAAGGCGCTCAACCGCATCTTCACCGCCGACCATTGGGAAGCACGCCTGCCCGAAATGCTCGAGCTGTGGGGACAGGTGAAAGAAGGCTGGAAAACAGCCTCCATGACCGCCAAGGATTTCGATACGTCGTATTCCGAAGCCGAAAGCAAGACCTACGGCAAGTCCGTCGACCTCAAGAGCTTTGCGGGGAAAATCGACCTCGTCTCGCCGCTTGAAACGCACGGCGCGGCGGTCATCCTGCCCATCGGCCTTAAGGCCTTCTGGGACAATTACGCGGATGCCGACAAGCGCCTTGCCGAAGTCAAGCAGTCGCTGACCGTCGCCGACCTGCGCCAGACCTCGGGCTACATGGGCAACACGGTGCTGATGGGCGCGGTGAAGTTCGGCCATTTCGAAAAGGTGCTCGACATCTCGAAAAAATCGGACGAGCCGCTGACGCTTGACGATTTCCTGTCGAAAGACCGCCACGGCAACACGCTGCTGAACATTCTCGCCGAGCGCAACCAGCTGACGCAGGTCTTCTCCCCCGATATGTGGGCAGGCCGCGTCGCCGACATGAAAACGCTCTGGACGCATGTGCGCATCAACGACCGCTCGCAGGTCAACATCGAACAAGCCGAAGTCGCCGCAAAACAGGCGACGCTGAAACAGCAGTCGAAAGACCGCTTCAAGCTCGGCGGCACGAAGCCTGCGCCGGGTGGCAAATAAAGTTTACGACTTGGATTTAGGGGATATGCCTATTTGATTAAGAAAGCCGGATCCGCAAGGGTCCGGCTTTTTTATTTAGGCTTCGCGGGGCCGGGGCCGATGCCGTTTTTGTCCATCTGCACGACCATGCGGGGGCTGATGGAAATGACGGGCGGCACCATGTAATCGGGCGCGTCATAGGTGATTTCTTTGCCGTCGATGCCGGTGACCCTGCCGCCTGCCGCTTCGACAATCGCGTGGCCGGGGGCGACGTCCCAGAATTTGGTGCGGCCTTCGCGGCGCTTCGGGTAGATGACCGCGACATCGGCGGAGTTTTCGGCAACTTGCGTCGCGCGCAGCAGACCGGGCTGGCCGTCGATTTTCGCGGCAGCCTCGCCGAATTGCTGCGAGAGATAACCCTTCACCAGCGGCGTGTTGATGCTGGTTTCGCTGGCCACGATGCGAAGCTCTTCGCCGACCCTTTTTCCGTCAGCGCCGAGTTTGTGGCGCGATCCGTCTTTTTCTGTGCGCTCGGCGGTGCCGGGGCCGGCCGATGAAAACATGATTCCGAAAGCAGGGTGGTAAATCGCGCCGAGAACAGGCTTGCCGTCCACGACCAGCGATATGGCGACAACAAACGCGCCCGTCTTGCCGGTGAATTCCGCCGTGCCGTCAAGCGGGTCGACCGTCCAGAACGTGCCCTTGCTGATATCGGGGCGCACGCCGCTCTCGAACGCTTCTTCGGAGACGATAGGAATATTCGGGGTGAGGGCGGCAAGGCGCGGCAGGATGATGGCTTCCGCCGCTTTGTCTGCCGCTGTCACCTGACTGCCGTCGGTTTTTATTTCGAGGCCAGCATCAAGCTCGCCCCTGTAATAGCGCATGATTTCCATGCCCGCATCACGGGCAATGGATTCAACGTCGGCAATCAGGCTTTTCGGGTCCGGCTTCATAATGCCGAGTATATTTACATATTATTAAAGAAACGTCAATTTCCAATAATTTCCAAAACAGCCCCGAGATTCAATTATTTAGCGTCGTGTATTGACGGAACGGGCGAGGACTCTTATTCTGGGTTTATTACCAAAATATCATCATCGGAACGTCATCGAAGTATAGGGTTTTTCTCTATGAAAGCAGTCCTGAAACCGGCTCTCGAGAATCTGGATAAGGCTCTCATGCGCCTCGAATCCGCCGTCGATAAAAGAATTGTGCAGGTCAAAAAGACCCACGTGGAGCCTGAACTCGTCCTGGACCGCAGCGAGCGCGAGGTGAACAAAAAAATCGCCGCGAAGCTCGACCAGACGATCAACCGGCTTGAAATGCTGCTGAGCGAGGAATAAGAAAATGGCTGAAGTGAACATCACCCTCAACGGGCGCGTCTACGAAATCGCCTGCGACCCGGGTCAGGAAGGCCGCATCGTTGATCTTGCTGCCTATATCGACCAGCGCCTGCAGAAAATCGCGCGCACCGGCGGGGCTTATAACGACTCCCACCTGCTCGTGCTGACAGCACTTGTGCTGGCGGATGAACTGTTCGAAACCAAGGAAGAAGTGGCAGGCGCAAGCCGCGCACCGCGCGCAACGGCACCTGTTGTCGCTGGCTCCCAAGGCGACGAACAAGCCCTCGCCAAGCTGCTGGAGCAGCTGTCCCGCAGAATCGACGGTATTGCCCAAAGGGTACAAGCGGCCTAGATTAAGAGCCGGAAGGGGCTGCAGCGTGCGTAAGACAGCACTGTCCCACCGGCCGATTAACGTCGCTAGGGGGCTGTCACTGTCCAGGCTCCGGTCTGGTTATATGGCTCCCACCTGTAAAACAGGGCCTAGCGGACATCCCCGTCGACGGCGCAGGTGGCTCCTTCCACTTTTTTTTGTCCCACACCTGATTTCGGGAGCGCCACTTTGGCACCGGTACTAAGCAAAGATGCGCTGCGCGCGTCGGCTTTCAACAAAAGGCTCACCATCCCGCCCGCCTATCAGGAAGAGGCGGCGAAAGGCTTGATGGAAAACTTCCTGAAAAACATCGCGCTTCCGCCGAAAGGTTCGGTCATTTCCGCCTACATGCCCTTCAACGCCGAAATGAATGTGAAGCCGCTGATGGCGCACCTTATCAACGAGGGCTATCAAATAGTCATACCGCATGTCATGCCCGACCTTGCCGCGCTTGAGTTCCGCACCTGGACGCCGCAGACGCCGGTGAAGCGCAACCTGCACGGCATCGAGGAGGCGGATACGCGCCATTCCGAAGTGCTGCTGCCCGATTTTCTGATCGTGCCGCTGCTCGCTTTCGATGTGAAGGGCAACCGCATGGGTTATGGCTCGGGTCAGTTCGACCGCACCTTTGCCCAGCTCATGAAGTCGCGCAAGAAATTCGACACTGTTGGCGTTGCCTATGAAAGCCAGCGCGAGGAGCAAGTGCCGGTCGACGAGCATGATTTCCCGCTTGATATCATCGTGACTGAAAAAACCGTCTACAACTGCCGGGAGAACAGGCAATGAAAATCCTTTTTCTCGGCGACGTGGTGGGCCGAAACGCGCGCGATGCCGCCATCGCCGCCTTGCCCGACCTCCGGCGCAAATACAATCTCGATGCTATCATCGTGAACGTCGAAAACGCGGCGCACGGCTTCGGCGTCACGGCACAGATTTGCGACGACTTTTACAAAGCGGGCGCCGACTGCCTGACCACCGGCAACCATATCTGGGACCAGCGGGAAATCATCGCCTATATCGAGCGCGACCCGAAGCTGCTGCGCCCCATGAATTACCCCGAAGGCACGCCGGGCAAGGGTTTTTACATCATCCAGACCGCGAAGGGCGAGAAGATACTGGTCGCCAACCTCATGGCGCGGCTGTTCATGGACACGCTTGACGACCCGTTCGCCGCCGCCGACAAGCTGTGCAAGGCGCATCTTCTGGGCAAGCAGGTCAACGCCATTTTCCTCGATTTCCACGGCGAAGCCTCGTCGGAAAAAATGGCCATGGGTCATTACCTCGACGGCCGCGCGTCCTTCGTCGTCGGCACGCATACCCACGTTCCCTCGGCCGATGCACGTATTTTGTCGAAGGGCACAGGCTATATGACCGATGCCGGCATGTGCGGGTCGTATGACAGCGTGATCGGCATGGACACGACCCTTGCCGTTAACCGCTTCATCCGCAAGGTGCCGGGTGATAAACTTTTCCCCGCAGACGGGCCTGTCACGCTCTGCGGCGTTCTGGCCGAGATTGACGGGAAAACGGGCTTGTGCGTGAAGGTCCAGCCCTTCCGTCAGGGCGGGTTATTGTCGCAGGCATTGCCGGAGGTCGCGTGAGATGAAAAAGATATTGGGAAAAGCTCTGGAACTGGTCAGGGGACTTAACTTTGACGTCGACCCGCAGTTGCGCAGAAAGATTTCCTTTGCTGTGGTGATGGTGGCGATGCTGCTCGGCTACCTTCTCTCGCATCCCGCCCTTGCCCCGCCGCCGGATGCGACCCTGAAGACGCCGCTCGATGTGGAGCGGGTGCTGGTCACGCTGAAAAATGGCGACACGCATGAATTCGATCTCGAGATCGCGCGCGCGCCGGTCGATATCGAGATCGGCCTTATGTTCCGCAAGAAAATGGACAAGGACCACGGTATGATGTTCCAGCTGGGGCAGCCGCCGAGGGAAGTTTCCTTCTGGATGAAAAACACGCTGATCCCGCTCGATATGCTGTTCGTGGCGGAAGACGGCACCATCGTGAATATTCATCGCAACGCCGTACCACAGTCGCTGACCGCTATCCCTTCGGTTCAGCCCGTCACCTGCGTTATCGAGCTAAACGGGGGCAGGGCGGAGAAACTGGGCATCAATATCGGCGACAAGGTCGTCCACCGTTATTTCAGGAAAGCCCAACCCGTTGAAAAGACACCTTAAAAAACGAGGGATCTTGCGTTCGCATATGTCCGAGCGTTGATTTGTGAGACAATAGGCTATATAACCGTACCGATGAAGATGTCGGAGTGTAGCGCAGTCCGGTAGCGCGCCAGTTTTGGGAACTGGATGCCGGGGGTTCAAATCCCTCCACTCCGACCACTTTTTTTGAAGGAATAAAGGCCATGAAAGCCAAGATCTTCAAACCGGCGAAAAACACCATGCAATCGGGCCGCGCCAGCGACAAGTGGGTGCTTGAATACGAGCTCGAAACCGCCCGCACGCCCGAGCCGCTGATGGGCTGGGTCAGCTCCGGCGACACGCTCAATCAGGTGCGCATGAAATTCGACAGCAAGGAAGCCGCCATCGCCTTTGCCGAGTCAAAGAACATTGAATACACCCTCGGCGGCGAGCACTTGCGCAAGATCAAGCCGCGCAGCTATCTCGACAATTTCAAATACCGTCCGGTGACCGACGAATAGACTAAGTGGTTGTTTCTCTTAATCTAAAGAAAATAGAACCTGTATTTACCCTATTATTGTGATACACTATTCAGTATCAACAGGGGTGTAAGGTCCATGCGGCATATCACCATCACAATCGAACATCTGCCGGAAAAAGTGTATCTCGCGACCAGCGAGGACCTGCCGGGGTTCAATGTTGAATCCGAAGACCGCGCTGAAATTTTCAAGCTCTCCGAAACCCTCGCGCGCGACTTCCTGCAACTTGACGGTGAAATAAAGCCGGGCGAGCAAGTGGCTTTCAAATTCGAGGTCAGGGAATGAGCACGGGCATACCGCGCACCTACCAGAAAGTCACCAAAGCCGCGCGTGAGCTTGGCTACCATTTCGAATACGCCACGGGCGGACATCATTTCTACGTCAAGGACAACCCCGACGAAAAACTGGGGCAAGTGAAAAAGCTCACGATTCCCACGGAAATCAAAGGTATCAAGACGCTCTATAATATCCTCGACGGCATGGGCTATTTTGAGGCGCATGGCCTTGGCCATGACGGCCAGCGTCGCGTCGACCGCATCAACCCCGAGCAGGAACGCCAGATCAGGCGTAGAGAAGATGCAACCGCTCTTAGCCTGACGCGCGAATGGAAAAAAGCCATGAAGCAATTCAACCGTGGCATTCTCCCCAAGCCCCCAGGCAATTATCCGGCCAGAACCGGCCCCGCACCGGCAAATACCCCCTGATTTGCCCGAATTGCCAAAATAAGCTATGAAGAGAGGAATGAGGCTTGAGCCTGCTTAAGTCCATTCGTGTGTACCCGTAGCTCAGCTGGATAGAGCAGGTGCCTTCTAAGCATCAGGTCGGGGGTTCGAATCCCTCCGGGTACGCCAAACTTCACTGTTTCTTCAGTGTCTTGTCAGCATTCAGCAGCAGCCAATTTTCACGGTTGACTTTCGGCTTATGG
>JAYUPV010000194.1:0-6437 GCA_043759865.1 Alphaproteobacteria bacterium
CATCCTCGTCGAAACGCCCGAGAAGGGCGACGCCGAAATGAAGGCCCTCGCCCAGCGCCTGACCGAACAGCACAAGCACGACCTCGACCGCATTTATCATGTGATGCAGGACAAGCTCGAGAACCAGAGCAAAATCCTGAACACCATCAAGGAAGCGGGCGACGACCTGACCAAGTTCGTCAAAAAACTCGGCGCGCCCTTCCGCGAACTGCCCGACAACGACAACACCAAAAAAGACCCGGGCGAAGACACATGGCAGCCGTGGAAAAAACGCTCGAATGACGGGCAGAAGCCTTAAAAATCACCCGCACTCTCTTGCCCCTTGCAGCGTTAGCTATTAAGATAGCTTTCAGGGGAGTACACACATGCTTGATTTTGAAAACATCGAATATCTTCTGGCGGCCAAGCCCGAAGCCACCCTCGCCTTGATCGCCGGAACCGGTTTGCTGGCTGCCCTTGTGGCTATGCCGGTGCTGAACATCCTCGCGCCTGTGGCCAAGATGGTGTTCTACTTCGGCCTGCAGGGGTTTGTCTGACAACTTCCGCCGATAATACCTTCACCAAGCTCCGGCCCAAGCTGCACCACAGCCTGCGCGTCACCATGCGCCGCACTTCTGGCCTTTGGCGTCAATCACTTTTTGCAAATGCCGCAGGCTGTCTGGATGGCCTTTTCCGCCATGCAGGTCGTGCAATCAAGCGTCGGCGCGTCGGTCAAGGCGGTGCTGGAGCGCACGCTCGGCACTTTCAGCGGCGCTGCCTATGGCGCGCTTGTCGCCACGTTTGCCGCCCATATGCACCTGCCCTTTCCTGCTGTTGCCGTGCTGGGCATCGCGCCTGCCGCCTTTCTCGCCGCGCTTTACCCCAGTTTCCGCATCGCGCCCATCACGATCGCCATTGTGTTGTTCGGCGAAAACCACCTGAACCTCCCGCCGCTGGAATATGCCGAACACCGCGTGCTGGAAATCGGCATCGGCTGCGTCATCGGGCTTGCGGTCGCGCTCAGCGTCTTCCCCTCGCGCGCGCACCGCGCCATCGCCAAATCGGCGGCGGAGGTGCTCGAAAATTACGCCCAGCTGCTGCTGCAGCTTATCGAGGTTGCATCCGGCAAGCGCGAATACGCCTCCGCCGAAATCAAGCATTCCGAGCTGCGCGCCGCCATCACCAAAATGGAAACCCAAGGCGAAGACGCAAAACGCGAGCGCCTCAGCCGCCTGACCGACGAGCCCGACCCCGACCCGCTGCTCCGCATGATACGCCGTATCCGCTTTGACCTTGTCATGATCGGCCGCGCCGTGAACCAGCCCCTGCCTGCCCCTGTGGCGGTTGCGCTGCTCGCTCCGCTGAATGAGGTGGCGCAGCAATCTTCCTCCCTGTTGCGCGCGGGCGCAGTTGCCCTTGCCGCTGAAAAAAGGCGAAAGCCCCGCCGATGCTCGATAACGCCTTCGGCTCATTCGCCGCCGCGCTGTCGGAACTGCATCGCAATCATGCTCTTGCCACGCTGAATGAAAACGAAACCGGCCGCGTGTTCACCCTCAGCTTCACCCTCGAACAGCTGAGGCACAACCTTCACGACCTCATCGCCCGCGTCAGCGAGTTCGGCGAAGAGGACGACGCGGCAATTTAAAGTAAAACCACTCTATTGTTTGTAGAGAAAGCACAAAAAAATTTCTCAAAATCTTTTTATCGCAAAAGCAATGTCCCTCGCCCATCGTCATCACCCGTGATACGAATAAATATGCCTATCGAGAGTCGGGCCGTAATAATAAAAGATTCTCCCTTTTTAATGGGAAATCCTAGTGCCTTCTTTGGTGGTAATAAAACTGTCTCACATTTAAGCTGAGTAGATTCTATATCTTCCGCACCGCATTCTTTGCCCCTATTGCCAGCAAATCTCCCTTCCATCGCCTTAGGCGTCATATATCCATTTACGGATACAATAAATGGTGTATCTGAAGTACCATCCTTGACGTAAGAGAAGGAGCCAGTCAGCTTAATTGAAATTTGAGAAATAGTCACATCGGCCATGCATCTGTTTTCTACAACAATACTGCTATCAATCTCGCCTGACGTAACATAAAAAGCCCTTGGTGCTAGACATTGAGTGGTCACATAATCTAAATTGTTAATACCAGTATCAATTTTATGTCCATACGCAACGACTGAAACGAGTAACCATGCTAACCCGCATAGCGAAGCTGCGGTGTTTCTTGTCAAAAGTCTCATCACAATAACCTTAAGGCTTCGGCGCATCCGGTGCGGGGGGCTGGTTATAGCCGTTCTTTTTGTCCTGCTTCTTCTCTGACAGAAGCGTGCTCTTGGCGCTGTCGGCTTCCCACTTCACGTGGAAATCCCATGATGCGTCGAATTCCAGCTTGATGAGCTTGAGCGCTTTGTAAGCATCATGCGGCTTGATGCTGGCGGGAACGATGATCTGCTGCTGGTCACAGGCGCGTTCCATGACGCGCAGGTCGACCTGTTTCACCAGCTCGTTATACGCTTCCTTTTGCGTGTCGGACATGGTGGAGCGGTGGAACTGGATTTTCAGGATGCGCCAGACGGCGGAATCCACCAGCGGCTTGCGGAAACTGTCAAACATGCTCATTTAAAATACTCCGTTCGCTTTTAAAAATAATTACGGTTTCATCCCGCCCGCTTTTTTTTCAGCGGCCGGGTTCGCGAGGGGCAGCAGCTCCGCGCAGGCTTGCTGGATGCGGTCACAGGCCTTGGTCAGCGTTTCCTTATCGAGCGCATAAGAGACGCGGAAATAAGGCGTCAGGCCGAATTCCACGCCGGGCACCACAACCACATTGTGTTTTTCCAGCAGGTAATTGCAAAAATCGGTGTCGGTTTCGATGGTCTTGCCATCGGGCGTTTTCTTGCCAATCGCGCCTGCGCAGGAGCAATAGACGTAGAACGCGCCCTCGGGCGTTTCGCATTTCAGGCCGTTCGCTTTGTTCAGCATGCCGACCACAAGGTTGCGGCGTTCCTCGAACTTGTCGCGCCAGCCGGGCAGGAAAGACTGGTCGCCGTTCAGCGCGGCAAGCGCGGCTGCCTGTGAAATCGAGCTGGCGTTCGATGTACTCTGCCCCTGCACCTTGCTCATTTCCTTGATAAGGCCGGCAGGGCCTGCGGCATAGCCGATGCGCCAGCCTGTCATGGCATAGGCTTTGGAAACGCCGTTGACGGTCAAAGTGCGGTCGAACAACTCGGGCGTGACTTCTGCGATGGTCGAGAACTTAAACTTGTCGTAGGTCAGGTGTTCGTAAATGTCGTCGGTCAAAATCCAGACATGCTCGTGCTTCTTCAGCACGTCGCCAAGGGCTTTCAGCTCTTCGCGCGTATAGGCAGCACCGGTGGGGTTGCTGGGAGAATTGATGATGACCCATTTGGTGTTCGGCGTGATCGCCTTTTCAAGGTCGGCAGGCGACATCTTGAAGCCGCTTTCGGGTGTGGTCTTCACGATAACCGGCGCGCCTTCGCACAGCTGCACCATTTCGGGATAGGATAGCCAGTAAGGCGCGGAAATAATAACTTCGTCGCCCGCGTTCAGGGTCGCCATGAAAGCGTTATACAGCACCTGCTTGCCGCCGGTGCCGACGATGACTTGGTCGGCGGTATATTCAAGATTATTCTCGCGCTTGAATTTCGCCGCGACGGCTTTACGCAGCTCGGGCGTTCCGGGGACGGGCGTGTATTTTGTCTTGCCTTCGTCCATCGCCTTTTTCGCGGCGTCTTTGATATGCACGGGCGTGTCGAAATCCGGCTCGCCGACCGCGAGGCCGATAACGTCTTTGCCTTGGGCTTTCAGCTCGGCTGCTTTCGCTGCCAGCGCCAAAGTCGCCGAGGGCTTGATTTTTTCAAGGCGCTTGGCAATCAGGTCTTTCATGTCTCGCTTTTTTTTCATGTCCACACCGTTTTCTTATTTTTGAATCATCTTGAAGGGCGTTGCGATATCAAAACCCTGTACCTCGAACCACGCCTTGAGCGTCGCGAGCGCGGGATCGTTCACCGCGTTCATGAACAGCTTGTGCACATGCGGGATGAATTGCAGGTAGCGGTCTTTGCCGTCGCGCACGAACAGGCGCACGAAAATGCCGAGCACCTTTGCATGGCGCTGCGCTGCCAGCACGCGGTAGGCATAGCCGAACGCCTCGCGGTCGATTGTGCCCATGTCCTTGAAATAACGGTCGAGCAGGTGTTTTTGCAAATCCTGTGGCACATCACGGCGGGCGTCTTCCAGCAGCGACATAACGTCATAGCTGAACTGGCCCGTCACGGCGTCCTGGAAGTCGAGCAGACCGCAGCGCGAAATCCCCTCGCCTTCAACCAGCATCAGGTTGTCGACGTGATAGTCGCGCAGCACCAGTGTCTGCTGGTCTTTGGGGAATTTGGCGAACAAGTTCGCCCAGATGGCGCGGTAGGACTCTTTCGAGCCTTCGTTCAGCGTCTTGCCGGAAATGGCGGGATAATACCAGTCGGGCAGCAGCATGGCTTCGTCGGCCAGTTGCTTGTCGTTGTAAGCGGGCAGCTCGATACCGCCGCGCGCGGGATGCCTGTGCAGGTGCGACAGCACATCAATCGCCATTTCATACAGCGGCTTCGCGTCGACATTGCGGTTCAGCAGGCGCGTATAGGTATCGTCGCCGAAATCTTCGATGACCAAGAGGCCATTTGCAATGTCTCTCGCATAAATCTCGGGCGAGCGCAGGCCGAGCGTGCGCAGGTGGTCGGCAATTTTAATGAACGGCTCGACCATCACGAAAGGAGGCACGGGCGGACGGTCGGGCGGGTCCTGCATCAGCAGCATCGGTTTCGCAGCACCTGCAAGACGGTAATAGCGGCGGAACGACGCATCGGCGGGAAGCGCTTCGAGCGTCACATTTTTCCAGCCGAGCGCGGCGATAAAATTTTCGCGGAGCTGTTGGCGCTGTTCGGCAATTTCGGGCATGGCGGTTTGCTTTTGGGGCTGCATTATATGGTCACCTTTGTCGAAAACATGGCAAAATAACACCTTTACGGTAAGCATGACAGCGAAAATCTCGAATGATTTCGCGTATTTCCCCTAACTTGACCACATGCGGTTTTTCACATAAAATAGAGACAGGATAGAGGCTCAGTTTATGTTGCGCAGCAACATCCGGGGGAGCAAAAATGTCCAGAGATTTCAAAGATAAATCACTGCCGCTCGACAAGGTCATTGAGCTCGGTTCCATCGACCGCTGGTTGCGCGATATTGCCAAGATCGTGCCGAAGCCCGCAGACCCCGGCCACAGCTTTTCACAGGAACGCGACCTTCACTCTGTCGTCCCGGGCTATGATGTGGCGGCACTCGACCCCCATATGCACGTGCTGCCCTTCGCCTCGCGCGACCTTATCACCGAAGCCGATATCGAGCGCATGAAGGGATTCCAGAGCCTGATGGCGACCGCCTCGCAGAAGAACGTGCGGGTGGATATCTCCAGCGTCAACGGCGACGCGATTGAAATCAATTTCGAGCCAGACGAGCCCTTTTCCCGCAGCCAGGCCTTTGGCGTCAGCTATGCAAACGTCCTGCCGGCCATTTTCGGCGGGCCTGCGATGGCACTGAAGAAATAACGCAGAAATAACAGGCCTCTGGCTTTTCTCCGCTTACAAGCTATATATCGGCTATGACCGATTCATCCACATTGCCTGTGCTTTATATCCCCCATGGCGGCGGCCCCTGCTTTTTCATGGACTGGGACCCGCCCGACACATGGAACAAGATGGCAGCGTATCTCCGCGCCGCAGCACCCGCCGCGAAGCCGAAGGCCGTCATCGTTGTCTCCGCGCATTGGGAAGAGGACGCATTTACCGTCACCACCAACCCCGCCCCTGCCCTGCTTTACGACTATCACGGTTTCCCGCAGCACACGTATGAACTAAAATACCCCGCCCCCGGCGCGCCGGCCCTTGCAAAAAAAGTGATGGCGCTGTTGCAGGCGGCGGGTATTCCGGCGAAGGAAGATGCCACGCGCGGTTTCGACCACGGCGTTTTTATTCCGTTCAAGCTGATTTACCCCGATGCCGATATTCCTGTGATACAGCTGTCATTGAAAACAGGGCTCGACCCCGCAGAACATATCGCCGCAGGCCGCGCGATTGCATCACTCCGCGACGAAGGCGTGTTGATTGTCGGAAGCGGCATGAGTTATCACAACCTGCGTAAATTCTTCGGCGGCAGCGAAAACGGCGACGCACAGAAATTTGACGACTGGCTGACCGCAGCCACAACAGCCGCGCCCGCGGAACGCGATGCTTTGCTGGAAGAATGGGAAAGCGCCCCCGCTGCCCGCGCGTGCCACCCGAGAGAAGAACACCTGTTGCCGCTGATGGTCGCGGCGGGTGCCGCCGGTAAAGATACCGGCATGCAGGTCTATAGCGACAAAGTCATGGGTCTTGCCATTTCAGGCTACCGC
>JAYUPV010000195.1:0-7656 GCA_043759865.1 Alphaproteobacteria bacterium
ACCAGGCAGGCGACCAGCGCGCCGCCATCGCGACAGTTGAACGCGCATGGGCCGCAAACCCGCACCCCGCGCTTGCAACCTTGTGGTCGGCCTATATGCCTGCGCCGAAAAAAGCGAAATCGGTCTACGACGCAGGGCGTGGCGTTTATGACTGGTTCAGAAAGCTCTATGACCTCGCCCCGAAACACCGCGATTCAAAACGCGCCCTTGGCGACGCAGCACTTCAGGCACGGCTGTTCAAGGAAGCACGCGAATTGATGGTGCAGGCGATGGATTACCGCGCGCTTGCGAAACTCGAGCGCGCCGAAACCGGCAACGAGGCGAAAGCACGCGAATGGCTGGAGCTTGCCGCCGAAAACCCGCCCGACCCGCGCTGGGTATGCGAATCCTGCGGCACGGCGGCACATGACTGGGCGGGGCTCTGCCCCCGCTGCGGCACGTTCAATTCCATCTCCTGGCTCACCCCCAGCGGCGAACCCCACGACCTTCCAAAACGCATCGCGGGATTCGAAAGCGGGTTGATTTCCCCGCCGCTGGCGTTGCGGTAAAGCTCAGGCGGCCTGCGCTTTGTTTTTCGGCACGGTGATTTTTGTGAAGCCCCGCTCGGTCGTGACTTTGTAGAACTCGTTGTAGTGCGGGTTGCACATATCGCGCATTTGATCCTGAATTTGTTCGAGGACGGCGATGGTGGCGGGGTTGGTCGGCATGGTTCTCATAGCTGTGGCACTCCCTTTATTTCTTTTTTTATTGAACTCCCAAAACTCCGGCGCTCAATCTACGGTGCGCGGAGTCTGTGCTCAAGCGTTAAAATGCGCAGCTTTATTGCTTATTTTTGCAACGATTGAATCTGGACACCAGCCCTTGGGGCTCGTGGCGAATTTCCAGCACAAGAAGAAATTATATTTTCAATTTGTTGACGGGCTTATACAGCAACAGCCCAGCGATGAAGCCGCCGATATGCGTGGTCCAGGCGATCGCGCCTTTTTCGCCGGGCATGCCGAACAGGCCGAAGAACAGCGATATGCCGATCCAGACAAGAATAATGGGCATCATGCCGTGCATGCCCGCTTTTCCACCCGCCATGCGGCCCTGTTCCTGCGCCATGACCAGCACCGCGCCGAACAAACCGGAAATGCCGCCCGACGCGCCGATGAGCGGCGAGAGGTCGTGCGGCACATAGGCGAAATGCGCGAAAGCGCCGATGAGGCTGCTGGCGAAAAACAGCACCAGCAATTTTTTCCAGCCAGTGGTTTTTTCAATACCCGAGCCGAAAGCCATGAGCGTGCCGACATTCATGCCGAGATGCAGCCAGCCGCCGTGCAGCAGCACATGGGTGAAGGGGCCGAGCAAGCCACCCGGATAAAATTCGAGCCCGCCCGTATAGCGCGCGGGAATGAAGGCGAGGTTTTCGAGGGCGAGGCTTTTCAGGTCGTCCGGCGAAAATTCCATCGCCACCTGCACCGCGACCAGCGCGAAGCACAGCCACTTCACGGCGGGCGGCAGGTTGAAGATCGGCTCGGACACTTGCTTGCTGCCAAGCCCTGCCGCTTTCGCCGCGTCGCGGGCGTGTTCCATCGAAGCCTTCATGCGTTCGATTTCCTTGCGCTCGGCGGGTGTGGGGAAACGGGCGATTTTCGGGTCTTCGTCGTGACCGTTTCCGCTGTCGCCCGAGCCATTCGAGTTTTTCATAAGGTTTCCCCGTTGAAGTGCCGCCGTGCTTTTTTGTGCGCCGCCGCAAGGATATTTCCGAGTAGTTTCATAAGCTTTCATACCTCCCCGCGCATGCTGTTTCGCACACCGTGGCGGGGTTGCTTTTCCGCGCTTGGGGCGAGTATGCTCTGCTCACATTATGAATGCAAACGACTCGATATTATAAGGATATGAAAACATGACCTCCGCCCTGAAGCCCGCCCCCGAGGCCGGCATGAAGCCCAACGACCTCGACGCCCATTTCATGCCCTACACGCCGCAGCGCCTTTTCAAGAAAAAGCCGCGCATGCTGACGGGCGCGAAAGGCATGTATTATTTTTCCGACGACGGCCGCAAGCTGATCGACGCGTCGGCAGGCCTGTGGTGCGTGAATATCGGCCACAACCACCCGAAAGTGGTGGAAGCGATTCAAAAGCAAGCCGCGCAAATGGACTATGCGCCGAGCTTCGCCTTTGGCCATCCTCTCGCCTTCCAGACGGCGTCACGCCTCGTCGCGGAGATGCCGGGGGATATCGAGCATGTGTTCTTTTCCAACTCCGGTTCTGAATCGGTCGACACCGCCGTTAAAATCGCCATCGCCTACTGGCGCATGCGCGGCAAGGCGGCGAAATCGAAAATCATCGCGCGGGAGCGCGCCTACCACGGCGTGAACATCTGCGGCACGACGCTGGGCGGCATTCCCGGCAACCGCAAAATCTTCGGTTCGACCATGATGCACAACGTCGACTGGATCAAGCACACCCACAACCTCGAAAAAAACGCCTTCTCGAAAGGCCAGCCGGCCTGGGGCGCGGAACTGGCGAATGACTTTGAATCCGTCATCCAGCTGCACGATGCCGAAAATATCGCGGCGCTGATTGTGGAGCCTGTCGCGGGCTCGACCGGCGTTCTTGTTCCGCCGAAGGGTTATCTGGAGCGTCTGCGCGCGCTGTGCGACAAATACGATATCCTGCTGATCTTCGATGAAGTCATCACCGGCTGGGGCCGCCTTGGCAAAGCGACCGCTGCGGAATACTTCAACGTCCTGCCCGATATTCTGACCTCGGCCAAAGGCATCAACTCCGGCACCGTGCCGATGGGCGCGACCTTCTGCCGCAAGGGTATCTATGATGCCTTTATGCAGGGCGGCGAATACGGCCCGGAATTTGTCCATGGCTACACCTATTCCGGACATCCCCTTGCTTGCGCAGCCGCGCTTGCGACACAGGAAGTTTACAAGGAAGAAAAACTGTTTGAAAACTCGGCGAACATGGCCAAAAAGTGGGAAGATGCTCTGCATTCGCTCAAAGGCGCGCCGCATGTTATCGACGTGCGAAACATTGGCCTCATGGGCGGCGTCGAGCTTGACCCCGGCACGCGCAACTTCCCGACCGAACCGTCGCGCGCGTTTGAAGTGTTCGACAAACTCTATTGGGAACACGATATGGTCTGCCGCTTCACCGGCAACACCATCGCCATGAGCCCGCCGCTGATCGTCAATGAGAGCCATATTGACGAAATCGTGTCGAAGCTGCGCAAGACGCTCGAAACGGTGAAATAATTCTAAAGACCAAAACACGGAAAAAGAGGGATAGGCAACTATCCCTCTTTTTTTGGCCTTCATTTCCGGCCATCTTTTTTATGCGTGCTGCGCCGCAAGCCACGGGTTAAAATCCAGTTCCTTCTCGATATTGCGGCAGGCCTGCAGCAGCATCCCGTCACGCAAATATCCCGCTGTCACCAGCATGCCTGCGGGCAACCCGCTTTTGGTCATGCCCATCGGCAGCGATGCCGAAGGGAGTTTTGCAAGGTTGGCGGGATAGGTAAAGGGCGTCCAATCCTGCCATGGGCTTCCCTTCGAATCATTTGGCATGTTAATGCCACAGTCAAACGCAGCCATGGGCGTGGAGGGTGTGACCAGCAGGTCGTAGCTGGTCAGCAGTTCTTTGAAATACGTGCCGATATCCATGCGCACCCGTTCGGCCCAGAGATATTCTTTCAAGGTCAGCGCCTCGCCGCGTTTTGCCCAGCTGAGGAAGCGCGGGTCGAGATCTTTGCGCAGCTTCAACGGGAATTCGGCGACAGTATAAGCGGCAACCGCCATCCAGTGCGTGTTGAACACTTCGATAAGCGCGGGCGGGTCGAGCTTTACTTCCTCGACCGCGCCAAGCTTTTTAAGCGCGGCTATTTTCCGATCGAAAACTTCTTTCACCTCGGGTACGGCTGAAACTCCCGCAATCGAGCTTGCATAGGCAATGCGGAGTTTCGGCAGCGGTGCGGAAATTTGTTTTGCGAATTCCACCGGCGGTAGCGGCAGGGCATGCCAGTCGCGCGGGTCGTGCTGCGCGATAACGTCGAGCAGGGCTGCGGCATCGGCGACATTGCGCGTCAATGCTCCCGCCGCCCACAAAGTCGAAAACAATCCGGGCGGCAAAGCGGGCACAAGGCCGGGGCTGGGCTTGAACCCGAACACGCCGGTGAAACTTGCAGGGATGCGAAGCGATCCGCCCGCGTCGGAGCCGAGGTTCAAAAAAGCCATCCCGGTCGCCGCCGCAACAGCAGCACCGCCTGAAGATCCGCCCGGCGTTTTGCGCGGATCCCACGGATTGCGCGTGATGCCAGTCAAAGGACTATCGGTCACGCCCTTCACGCCGAATTCGGGCATGGTGGTCTTGCCCAAAATAATCGCGCCTGCGTGGTTGAGCAGCGACACAGCGGGTGCATCGTCGCGCTGCGGAAGCGCGCTGGTGGTTTTTGATCCTTGCCGGCTCGGCCAGCCTTTGACGTTGAAGCTGTCTTTAACCGTGACGGGGATTCCGTCGAGCGCGCCTTTTTGCGCGGCTTTCATCCAGCGCCGCTCGGAAGCTTTGGCTTTGTGCAGCGCCGCTTTTTCATCGAGGTGGCACAGCGCGTTCAGCACCGGATTGTATTTGAGAACCTGCTTCAGGCAGGCATTGGTCACCTCGACCGGAGAAAGCTTTTTCTTTTCATAGAGCTTGAGTATCTCGGGCACGGGGAGCCGCAGGATGTCGGTTGACATTGTTCCAATGCTTTCAAATGGTTATGGCTATTCATGGCCCGATTGCCATGCTTTTCAGGTAATATATGATATAATAAGAAATGGTGCCGGCGGAGGGTTTTTTCCCGCCGGAGATTTATTCATGGAGAAAAGAGAGCCGTGAAAACCCGTTATTTATCAATCAGCCTCCTTACGGGCGTGTTGATGTGCAGCGCCCTTGCCCTGACTGCCACCACCACCACTGTCTATGCCGAAAAACTGAAGCGCCCTGTTCTTGGCGGCGGTCACGGCGGCGATAGTGGTGACAAGAGCCAGACCGAAGCGGAAAAAAAGCTGCAGGAAGATACCCTCGGCGGCGCCATCGCGCCCCGCCAGAAAGATCACGATATCCCGGGTTATGCGGGCTCTCAGGCAGACCGCATCGCAGGCGAACGCGACGCCGATGGTACAGGCGAAACGGACGAGGAAAAACCCGAAATGTCCTCGGGCTTCACCCAGACCGCGCCCGGCGTTATTGTGCAGAACAACCCCTTTGCACCGAAGCATCCTCTCGATAACAACAAGGTTTCCTTCGGCACTCCCCCGAAAATAACCTATCGCCCGGGCTTTGGCCCGCCGCTGCCCGCCCTTACTGCGGATGACATGAAACGCCTTGCCGCGCTTGCTGCCCAGCATGTCGACATCAACCGCCTGACGGAAGAACAGCTGACGGAAATGGGCCTGCCGCCCGAAACTTCGGCTGCGATCAACGGCACGCGTTCGCCGCGCATCGACGGCATGCTGCCGACAGAATTCACCGTCAAAGCCACCATCGACGCCCTTATGGGCCTGGTCATGAAACAGGGCGCGGGTGAAGGCCGCAAGAAAGCGGCGGAGGCTGCCTATAACCGCCTGTCGCAAATGGCCGATGGCATGCGCGGCATGAAATCCATACCGGAATCGACCTATGTGAAAATGGGCGTCGGCGACGGGTATATTCAAGAAAGACAGGAAGGCTATTCCAACGGCCTTGGCCGCCTGAAAGAGGCTCTCGACGCGCTCGAAGCCATCCGGAAAGAGGAGTAACGGCATGAAAGCACTTTTTACAACTCTCGCCATCGCGGCGGCCTCGGTCATTCTCGCGCCGGCACAGGCAAGCGCACAGGCCTATGAAGACATTATCGCGAGCCAGCCCGAGCCCGGCACGCAGCAGCGCCGCTCGAACGGCGAAGCGGAAGCGACTTCTATGTACGGCGAGGCACAGGTCGAGGGCGGCGAAGATTACGCCGAAGGCCAGCAGGACAGCGATGTTGACGCGAGCGACGGCGATGAAACCAGCCTTGACCAGGCGGCCATTGGTGACAATGGCCCACAGGACATTTACAGCTATATCGAGCAGGGTCGCGCCCTTGGCCCCACCGCCCAGCGCGACAAAGACGCAAAACGGACGGCCGAGGCGCTTGCCGACCACCGCGCGGCAGTCGTCAAGAAAATGAAGCTCAGCAGCGAAATGCTGATGCAGAAGCAGAAAGAACGCGCGTGGAAACTTTCCCATCCGGGTCAGGAATATTCGAAGCAGGAAGACGGAGAGACCGTCGAGGGCGGCGATGACGAGGAAAGCTACAGCGACGACAACGGCAACGAAAAACCCGATGGTGACGACGCGGGCGGCGAAGGCGATTACTAAGCTTCGCTACTCCATCCTGCCGGCCTACCGGATTATTTCTTCGAGAAATTGCACGGCGTGCACCGAACCACTTCGTCGTCTTTCATTTCATAGAACATGATGACGCCCCGCTCGATGGCTTCGTCGAGGTAATCTTTGCGGAGATCTTTCAGCAGGGCGGATTTTCCAGCGGCGGTGATAACCACGTCGCGCGGATTGTCGGGGCTGACCTTGAACTGCACGGGCACTTCAACGCCGCAATCGAAAGTGGCTGTTTTGGGGATGAGAATGGTGACGCCCGTGCGCGCCGCGAACATGACATCATATTTTTTAATGATTTCAGCGTCTTGTGTCGCCATGAAGCCCTTCCTCTCCTATACTTTACCCGAGTCTGTCTTAATAAATCGTTTTCAGGTAAAATGACCCCTATGGAAATATCCCATAAAATCATGCTCCACGGCCTGCCGCCTGCTTTGCAGGGGGCTTTGGCACAGCAGCTCGGGCATCTGGGTGTTTTGACCCGCGACCGGAAAGAGGCCTGCCTGTTCATCTCGGGCGACAAGGAAGAGACCTTTCCACCCGCCGTGCCGGTGCTGCCGGTCAGAACCGACCGCCCATTGCGCCTTGGCGCGCTGTTGCGGCAGGCGCGGCAGATGATAGAAGAACCCGCGCTGTATCTCGACCCCTTCGCGCTTGGCCCGTGGCTTTTTTCGCCGCAGGACAAAACGCTGGTGCAAGAAGGTCATGCCGACATTGTGTTGACCGACAAGGAAGTCGATATCATTGTCTATCTCGCGCGCGAAGCACCCGCCGCCGTGGCGCGGGAGGAATTGCTGAAAAACGTCTGGCGCTATCAGGATGGTGTGGACACGCACACCTTGGAGACGCATATCTACCGCCTGCGCCAGAAACTGGGCGAGGACGCGGACAGCCAGCACCTCGTGGTGACGGACGAAACGGGCTACCGCCTCGCGGTGTAGATTTTGCCGCCGCGCGGTGTAATTTTCTTTATCAGGCTTTTTGCGCGACTTCGGGCAGCGGCGCGGTTTCAACCGGAACGGCGACGCCGGGCACGGGTGTCGTGCCGCCTTGTACTGCAGGGGGCGGCGTGAAGGCAGGCTGCGGGAAACTTGGCGCAAGCCAGGCGGGCATGTCGCCCGTAATGCTGAACTGCACGATATCCATGACTTTCGTCAGATAGCCGCGCGCCTGCGGCAGGTCTTCCATCTTGATGCCCGAGAAACCGCGTTGCCCGTAGCTCGAGAGCCCGGGAACATAGAGGAAGATGGTGGTGAGGCGCTGG
>JAYUPV010000196.1:0-4565 GCA_043759865.1 Alphaproteobacteria bacterium
GCAAGCCCGAGACAGGGCGCATTGTGCTGAATGCCTACCACCAGGGCGGGCATATCATCATCCAGATATCCGACGATGGCAGGGGGCTTGCGCTTCAGAAAATCAAGGGCAGGGCGCTGCAGACGGGTCTTGTCAATCAGGAACAGCTCGGCAAGCTGTCGCCGCAGCAAATCCAGCAATTCATTTTCCGTGCGGGCTTTTCGACAGCTGATCATGTTACGTCGGTTTCGGGTCGCGGCGTGGGCATGGATGTCGTCCGCACCAACATCCAGAAAATTGGCGGCACAGTTGAAATGACCTCGACCGAGGGCAAGGGCACGACGTTTATCATCAACATCCCCCTCACGCTCGCCATCGTCCCCGCGTTGATTGTCGAAGTGGCAGGGGCGCGCTATGCCTTCCCGCAACTGGCGGTATCGGAACTTGTCATGGTCGGTAAAAAGACCGGCGTGCAGATCGAGACGGTCAACGAAACGCCTGTGCTGCGCCTGCGGGGTAGCCTGTTGCCGCTCATCTATCTCGGCGATTACCTGAAGATATGGGACAAGGGCAAGGAACATGCCCACGACGACGGCGGGGTGCGCTATGTGGTTGTGACCCGCGCGGCAGGGGTGCAGTTCGGTCTTGTTGTCGACCATGTGCTCGACATGGAAGAAATCGTGGTCAAGCCTGCGGCGCATAACCTGAAAGATGTGCGCATTTTTTCCGGCAACACCATATTGGGCGACGGCAGCGTTATCATGATTCTCGACCCGTCGGAGCTGTTGCAGGTGGCGAGCATCCGCGAAGAAGTTGTGAAGCCCATCACCGACGAAAAACAGCTGCTGGAAAGCACAGCGCAGGAAAACCTGCTGCTGCTGTTCAGGGCGGGCGACAAGACGCTCAAGGCCGCGCCGCTCAAAATGGTATCGCGGTTGCGCGAGATAAAAAATGTGGAGATCGAGCTTTCCAACGGGAGGCCTGTGCTGCAGCATCTCGGACGGTTGATGCCGGTTTTCAGCTACAACGGTGCGCCGGTCGGGAAGGATAATTCGTTCCTGATTATTTTCGAGCATGAAGGCCACAATGTCGGACTGCTGGTCGATCAGGTGCTCGACATTGCAAGGTATTATGGCTCGCTCGCCGAGAGCAGCAAGGACAAGCTGCTTGATACCATTATCCTCAACCAGCAGGCGACGGATGTCGTCAATCCGCTCTGGTATATAACTTCCGGCGTCGGCAGCCACCCGGGTGAGGCGTAAAGGGGCATGGACAAGGCAACGACCACACAAGATACAAGACAGGTACTCGCCGTGTACCTTGGTGCCGAATTGTACGGCATACCGATCACGCACATACAAGGTGTGCTGGAAACTTTGCCGCTCACCTATGTTCCCCTTGCGCCGGCTGCGGTCAAGGGTGTCATGAATTTGCGCGGCCGTATCGTGACGGCAATCGACCTGCGCACCAGTCTCGTGCATATCGACAAGCAAAACGCCAACCCGGTGCAGGCCAATATGAGCGTGGTGATCGAGGAAGGCGGCGACCTTTACAGTCTGCTGGTCGACAGGGTGGGCGATGTTCACACTATTCCCGTATCTGATATCGAAGAACCGCCCCTGACGATGCATACCGCGCTGCGACGGTTGTCGTCTGGCGTTTTCCAGCTGAAAGATAAAATCATGGTTATCCTGAAACCTTCCACCCTGCTGAATCCGGAAGAGGAAGAATGAGATGAAAACCTGCATGATCGTCGATGACAGCGCTGTTATCCGCAAGCTGGTCAGGAAAATAATGGAGTCGCTTGAATTTGCCTGTTCCGACGCAGTGAACGGGCAGGTCGCGCTTGATGCCTGTAAAACCGCGATGCCGGAGCTGATCATTCTGGACTGGAACATGCCCGTGATGGACGGCATGGAGTTCCTGAAGCAGCTGCGCGGAACGCCGGGCGGTGACAAGCCGGTTATCTTTTTCTGCACCTCCGAATGCAGCATGGAACGCATCACGGCGGCCATGGCGGCGGGTGCAACAGATTACGTGATGAAACCTTTTGATACCGAAATAGTGGTCGGGAAACTGATCCAGAACGGCATTATCGACAACCCCAGCTAGGCAAATTGATGCGCTACGCCACTGTCACAGAACAACCGATACGCGTCCTCATTGTGGACGACTCAAAGGTTGTGCGCGCGGTGATCGGCAAGATTTTGCGTGATGCGTCGCCGCAGGTAAAAATCGTCGGCTATGCCGAAGATGGCGCAAGCGCGTTGACGGCGCTTGATGTCTGCGATCCGGATATCGTCATCCTCGATCTTGCGATGCCAAGCATGGACGGCATTACGGCGCTGCCCCTTATTCTGAAGAAAAAACCGCGCACGCGTGTAGTCGTTTGCTCGGCGCTGACCTCGCCGGGTGCGGAAATATCTGTGAAAGCGCTTTCGTTGGGCGCGACGGTCTGTGTGCCGAAGCCGATGGGCAGCAAAAACTCCAAGGCCATCGAGGAATTCAAAGTCTCTCTGAAGCAGGCTATTCTCGGCCTCTATGACACACCGCAGGCACCGCCGCCCGAGAATATCCGTATCCGGATTTCCGATATGACGTCTTTCCGGCCGAAGCTCATAGCAATTGGCAGTTCGACCGGCGGGCCGAATGCGCTGATGACCTTGCTCAAGGAAATGGGGCCGTTGCCTGTTCCCGTTATTATTTCGCAGCATATGATTGAAATGTTTACGGCGATACTCGCACGCCAGCTGGAGCAGGAAACCGGCATCCAGTGCCTTGAAGCACGGGAAGGCATACTGCTGGAGCCTTCAAAAGTATATATTGCCGCAGGCGGCAGCCATATGATGCTGAAACGCGCAGGACAGCGCGTGACAATAAATATCGACGACGGCCCACCCGAGAATTTCTGCAAGCCTTCCGTTGACGTCATGCTGCGCAGCGCCGTCGCTGCCTATGGTGCCGATGTTATGGCTGTTATTTTGACCGGCATGGGCAAAGATGGATTAAAAGGCTGCGAGCAGGTCGCCAAGGCAGGTGGCAGGATTATCGTGCAGGATCAGGAATCTTCTATCGTGTGGGGCATGCCGGGCAGCGTTGCAAATGCAGGCCTTGCCAGCGCCGTCATGCCGCTGTCGGGCCTTGCCCGCAGCATCCGCGAGTCACTTGCAGCGCCCGAGTTCCCAAGGGGTGCAACATGACCGAGGAAGATTTCAAGTTTTACCAAAAACTGCTGCAGGAAACTTCCGGTCTTTCGCTGTCGCAGGACAAGATATACCTGCTGAAAACGCGCCTCGAACCCGTGGCGCGGGCGCTTGGCCTGCAGAGCCTTGAGGAAATGACAGCACTGATGCGTAAAAAACCGGAGCTGCGCAACACGACGCTTGTGGTGCAGGCGATGGCAACCAAGGAGACATCGTTCTTCCGCGACGTGATACCTTTCATGCACCTGAAAAAGAATATCCTGCCTGCGCTTGCGACCAAGAACCCCGGCGCAAAAATTATCCGTATCTGGTCGGCGGCCTGTTCAACGGGGCAGGAGCCTTATTCCATCGCCATGGTCGCGCGTGAGTTCCTGCATGCCCATCCCGAATGGACGATCCAGATTGTTGCGACCGATATTGCCGAGGATGTGCTGGCTATCGCTCAGGAAGGTGTGTATTCGCATTTCGACATCCAGCGTGGGTTGACGATGAAGTTGATGCTGGAGCATTTTACAATTGAAAATACCAAGTGGAGAGTCCATGATAACCTGAAACGCATGGTCAGGTTCGGGAAGTTCAACCTGCTCCAGCCGATGGAAACCATGGGACGGTTTGACGTTATTTTTTGCCGGAACGTCCTCATCTATTTCGATCTGGAGACGAAGAAATCCGTGTTGGACAGGCTGAGCGACAGGCTGCAGCCCAACGGCTATATGTTGCTGGGGGCCTGCGAGACGGCGATCGGGCTTGGCACAAAACTGAAAGCAAGCCCCGGCATGCCCGGTGTGCATATGCTGGCGGGTGTTGTGGCTCCGGTTCAAAACGGAGGACGGATTTGATTTTTGAATTTGAATACAAGTGGAGGAAAAAATGACTCAAGTGAAAATCGGCTATCTGCGGGTGCTGATCGTCGACGACAGCCGCATCCAGCGCACGCTGATGCATGAAATGCTCAAAAAGGCAGGCTTCAATCATTTGGACGAGGCCGAAAACGCGACGCAGGCCTATGACAAGATGGATGCGCTGCGCTATGACGTTGTTTTCCTCGACTGGTTCATGCCGGGCAGAAGCGGCATTTCACTGCTGGGCGAGTGGCGGGAGGACAGGCGGTATGACGATGTCGCCGTTATCGTCGTTTCGATGCAAGACCACAAAAGTCTGATTGCCGGCGCGCTAAAGGCGGGCGCCCTCGACTATATCATCAAGCCCGCGACCGAACCTGCGCTGCAGAAAAGCATCGAGAAGGCGTTGAAGTGGCTGGAACTGCAGCGCGAATACCGCGAAGGGCAGAACACCTGACGCCGAAGGTTACGCCGATCTCACATTCCCGAGGAATTTGAGAACTTCCGAGCGCAGCACATCCGCTTCCTGCAAGAGCTTTTT
>JAYUPV010000197.1:0-3666 GCA_043759865.1 Alphaproteobacteria bacterium
ACCCCGCGAAAATCCGCGCGGCGAAAAAAGAGTCGAACGAGAAAAAGATGAAGCGCACCGCCGCCGGCATCAAGCTCGCCCAAAAAGGCATCGAAGTCGCGAACACCGTGAACGCCAAGGTTGACCAGGTTACCGAAGCAACCGCAGAAACCACCGCGAAGATCGTCGACAAAGTCGCCCCCCTCGCCGAAAAAATCGACAAGGTTGCGGGTCAGGCGCTTGATGGCGCGATGAGCGTTTTCAACACCGTGAAAGACAAGGCAATCGAAGGCGGCCTCGCTGCCGGCGAAAAACTGGAAGAGCTGAAAAAAGACGGCGACAAAAAACCCTCGACCGGCTCCAGCCTCCTCGACCTGCTGTCGCCCGCCGTTCCCGACACAGACGCCACCAAGCCGAAAAAGCCCGACGCGCCCAAAGCGCCGTAAGGTTTTTTCGAGAAGAATTTAAAAAAGGCGGCCTTCACAGGTCGCCTTTTTTAATTTTGTCATTCCCGCCTTCGCGGGGATGACAAATCAGGAGTAAATCTCCCCGAACAAATCCTTCCACGCGCGCCCCGCTATTGACATATAATTTTGCGGGGATTATTCTGCCCCATATTTCTTCATTTCTTCAGGATAATTGAATATGAACAGACAAGATCAGCTCATTGAGCAATTCGATGAGAAGAAGCTGGAGCGCGAAGGCAAGCATCCCAAGCTGGTCAAGGCGATGAAGGAATCGCTGGTGAGTGTCTATGAAGAACTGAAAGAAGAACGTGACAATCATCATCGTCCCGCCCGTAAAAACCCCGATAGCGTAAAGCCGTAATCGGCTATTCAGTCATCGGCTATCTACTCGTTCAATAAGTTTAAAGCAGTCCCCGATCTCGCAGGGGTGGAGCAGGAAGACGCGTATATTCCCTGCTTCTGTAATTCTGCGCCGCACCATTTTTATTCTCTATGAAAATTATGTGCTATGAAAAAATAGTCTTTCTTTACAAGGGAAAGTCCTGCTGATACGTTTTCCCCAATCCGGAATTATTACAAAAAAAACGGCGACCAAGGGTGTGAGGCTTTCGAGACTTTCCGCGTACAGGCGGGAGCGCGAAAGCCTTAGCGTTTTAATGTCGTGCAACCAACCATGTGAGTGCAAAAGAATGACCGAAGCCACCAGCCCCGCACAGCCCAAAGGCAAATATCCCTGGAGCCAGAAATATCCCGTGGATATCGACTGGGACATGGATGTGCCCGTTTCCACGATGACGAAAATGTTCGAGGACTCGGTGAAAAAGAACGCGAACAAACCCGCGCTCAATTTCATGGGCAAGCAGCTCACCTATAAAGAGCTGGGCGAAGCGGTCGACAAGTTCGCAAAAGGCTTGCAGGACCAGGGCGTCGGCAAGGGCACGAAGGTCGGCCTGTGCCTGCCCAACACGCCGTTCTACGTCATCGCCTATTTCGGCGCGCTCAAGGCCGGTGCCACGGTTGTCAACTTCAACCCGCTTTATGCCGAGCAGGAAATGCGCGGCCAGATCAACGACAGCCAGACGACCATCATGGTGTCGCTCGCGGTCACGAAAATCCAGCCGAAGATCGACAAAATGCTCGATGGCACGACGACCCTGAAAAAAGTCATCGTCGCCGATCTCGCCGACGCGCTGCCGAAAGTGAAAGGCTTTGCCTACAAAGCCATCAACACCGTCAAGGGCTGGTTCGGCAAGGCTGACACCGTGAAGGTGAAAGACGACGCAAACCATGTGCCCTTCGCAAAACTGCTGAAGAACAAAGGCAACCCCGCGCCCGTCGACGTGAAGGCCGAAGACATCGCCGTGCTGCAATACACCGGCGGCACGACAGGGATTCCGAAAGCGGCAATGCTGTCGCACGCGAACCTCACCGCGAACCTGAACCAGGCCGATTTCTGGTTCACCAGCGGCAGCGCGAACAAAGGCGGCAACAAGCAGGAAAAAATGCTCGTCGTCCTGCCGTTCTTCCACGTGTTCTCGATGACCGTGCAGATGAACCTTTCCATCAAGCTCGGCGCCGAAATCGTGATGCTGCCGCAGTTCGACGCGAAGACCACGCTGAAAACCATCGACAAGGAAAAGCCCACCATGTTCGCGGGCGTCCCCACGCTTTACAAGGCGCTGATGGATCATCCGGAAGTTTCCAAGTTTGATTTGTCGTCCTTGAAAATCTGCCTCTCGGGCGGCGCAGGCCTGCCGGAAACCACGCAAAAACGCTGGACGAAGCTGACGGGAACGGAACTGACTGAAGGCTACGGACTGTCCGAAACCTCGCCCATCGCCATCGCAAACCCCGTGCATGGCGAAAAGAAACTGAACTCGATCGGCATGCCGCTTCCGAAAACGGAAGTGAAAATCGCCCATCTCGAATTCCCCGACCAGTCGATGCCGATTAAAGTCGAAGGCGAAATCTGCCTGCGCGGGCCTCAAGTGATGCAGGGCTACTGGAACCGCGCCGACGAAACCGCGAAGGTGATGGACAAGGACGGCTACTTCCACACCGGCGACGTCGGTTACATGGATGAAGAAGGCTATGTGTTCATCGTCGACCGCATCAAGGACATGATCAACGCGTCCGGTCTCAAAGTCTTCCCCCGCAAGGTGGAAGAAGCAATCATGCAGCACCCGAACGTTTCCGAAGTCATCGTGCTCGGCGTTGCCGACGAATATCGCGGCGAAACCGTGAAGGCCTTTATCGTGTACAAGCCCGGCGCCGAAAAAGTGGCCGACAAGGACATGACCGCCTTCCTGAAAGACAAGCTCGCGCCCTATGAACTGCCGAAACAATACGAAACGCGCGACAGCCTGCCGAAGACCATGATCGGCAAGCCCGACAAAAAGGCGCTGAAGGCCGAAGAAGCCACAAAGGAAGCGGCAACGGCCAAAAACAGCCCCCCCGCGCCCAAGCCGCCGAAGATGTAACAGGCGGCTGACAGAGCGAGACTATAATACATTTCCTCCCCCGTGCTTTTCCGCCGGGGGAGGAAATAAATGAAGGAGGCGCGGAAAAACCTATTAATTCAACAGTGTATATTTGTTAATTGTACGGTGTCCAATAATATGGCATACTGGAGATATTCAACCGCAATCACGCGGCGCTTCCTTTAAGGGCGGAGAGACACCATGGATTTCATTATACTCTTCATCGGCCTGCCAGTTCTTTTCGTTTTCATCTCGGCCGTCGCGGTCTGGGTCAAAACCAACAACCTTTGGGAAGAAATTTACCGCCTGCGCAGCGCGGTAAAAGAACTGGGCGCGCAGGTCAACGCGCTGTCCCGCGCCCATCTCGAAGGCAAGCCCGCCGTGAAACCCATGGCATGGGAAAAAGCGCGCGACGAAGCCGAATGGAAATTCCCGCAGCCGCTTCCTTCCCCGTCTCCCATCCCCGCGCCCACGCCGGTGCCGACATCCACAGCGGCCATGAACAACCGTCCGCCAGAAATCACCGAAAGCCTTGCGCCGTCGACGCCGGATTATGCCGTTTCTGACTCGATGCCCAACAGCGTGCGCGAAGCGTATGGGCGCGAAAAAGCCCGCCGCAACGCCGAGATTGAAGAACGCCGCCAGAAAAAAGCCTCCGATTCCGCCGCGCGCGACGCTGTCGATGTCGACCAGCAGGACAAGCCCGCCGGCAATTTCGAATTCCAGTTTGGCAAACGCCT
>JAYUPV010000198.1:0-4455 GCA_043759865.1 Alphaproteobacteria bacterium
CCTTTTTTCAGGACGCGTTCGACGGCCTGTTCGAGTTTGTCGGCATCACGCATCATGCTGAATGAATAACGGAACATCATTGCAACACTGAGTATGGTGGCGAGCGGGTTGGCGATGTTTTTGCCGGCGATATCGGGGGCGGAGCCGTGGATGGGTTCATAAAGCGCCGCGCGTTTGCCGTTCGCCTGCAGCGCGCCCAAGGAAGCCGAGGGCAGCATGCCGAGCGAGCCTGTCAGCATCGCCGCTTCGTCGGAAAGGATGTCGCCGAACAGGTTGTCGGTCACAATCACATCGAACTGTGCGGGGTTGCGGAGCAGCTGCATGGCGCAGTTGTCGGCATACATATGCCCGAGTTCAACGTCTTTATAGTCTTTGGCGTGTAGCGCAGTTACTTCCTCGCGCCACAGCTTGCCCGATTCCATGACGTTCGCTTTTTCGGATGAGCAAACACGGTTCTTGCGCTTGCGGGCCAGTTCGAACGCCACGCGCGCCACGCGGATAATCTCGGAGGTCGTGTAAACTTGCGTGTTCACGCCGCGCCGCTGGCCGTCGGGCAGGGTGGTGATGCCGCGCGGCTCGCCGAAATAAACGCCCCCGGTCAGCTCGCGCACGATCATGATATCGAGGCCCTTCACCACGCTTGCCTTCAGCGTCGAGGCATCGACCAGCGCGTCGAAAACTTTCGCGGGGCGCAGGTTGGCGAACAGCTCGAGTTCCTTGCGGAGTTTCAGCAGGCCTGCTTCGGGGCGGATACCGTAGTCTACCTTGTCCCATTTCGGGCCGCCGACCGCGCCCATCAGCACCGCATCGGCCTCGCGGCAATTTTTCAGGGTTCCGTCCGACAACGGCACGCCGTGTTTGTCGATGGAACAGCCGCCAAGTTCGCCCGCTGTCGTCTCGAATTTCACCGCGCCATTCTGGCTGAACCAGCCAAGAACCTTCAGCGCCTCGGCCATGACTTCAGGGCCAATGCCGTCGCCCGGCAAAACAGCGATATGCTTAGCGGTGGTCATGCTTGGATTCTCCGGAACGGGTTTTTGAAAACACTATCAGGCTATCAGGTTGCGAAACGTGTTTCAATAATGGGAATCGGTTTTTTCAAGCACCTGAAAACTCACGCTTTCAGGGCGGCCTCGACCGAATTCATCATATGCACATGCCGAGCGAAAGGCATATCCGCGATCTTGCGGCGGATGCGGCTGGTGACGTCTTTGTGGCCGCAGATGGTCACTTCGCGGTCGGCCTGCGCGACGGTCAGCAGGAAAGTCTTCATGCCCATCATGCCCGTCATGTCGATCATCGGCACATGCATGAGGTCGATGACCAGTTTCTTGATATCGTCTTCGATAGCGTCCGCGCCTTCCAGCATTTTATCAATCGACCCGAAGAACAACGGCCCTTCGACACGGTAGATCATCACGCCTTTGGGCAATTTTCCGTGCGCGATATCGGGCTTGCCGGGATGGCTGATGTGCAGATGTGTCGTGTCGGCCACGCGCGCCATGAACAAAAGCGAGGCCATCACCATGCCGATCGTCACCCCCGCCACCATGTCGATAAGAACCGTCAAAAGGAAACAGGTGACAAGCACGAATATATCGCTGCGCGGCGCCAGGTGCACAATGCGGATGAATTGCGGCCAATGCGCCATGCGCCACGCGACATATATCAGCAACGCCGCCAATGCCGCCATCGGTATATGGCTGATATAGGCCGACAGCGTGACCATATAGAACAGCAGCAGCACGGCATGGATAATGGCGACCACCGGCGTTTTCGCGCCTGCGTGGATGTTCGCGGCGGTGCGCGCCAACGCGCCCGTCGCGGGAACGCCTGCCACAAGGCCGGAAAAAAATATTTGCGATGCCAATGCCCGACAATTCCGCATCGGGGTCGTGCTTCGTGCGCGCGATGCTGTCGGCGACAGTCGCCGATAAAAGAGATTCAAGCGCGGCGAGGGACGCAATCACGAAAGCAGGCAGCAGCAGCGTCATGAATTCCTGATAATCGGGGATGCGGAACAAGCTATCATCCCCGCCCGGCAAATGCAGCACAGGCGGGTAAGGTGGAATGCCGCGCAGGACTTCACCCGCAGGTGTCGCATAAGAAAAGCGGGAAAAAAGCGTTTCCACCGGCGTACCGTTTTTTGCGAACAGCCACGAGAGCAGCGTGCCGACCGCAATCCCCGCGACCGGCCCCGGAATTTTCGGCGCGATTTTCGGCAGCGCGAAAATCGTCACCAGCGTCGCAACCCCCACCAGCGTTTCATGCGTCTTCATAGATGAAAGGCGGCCGATGATGGCGGCCGCCTTCTCGGGGAAATGCCCCGTCAGGTTTTCAATGCCAAGGCCGAAAAAATCGTTCAGCGCAATGGTGGCGATGGTAACGGCAATGCCCGCTGTGAAACCGGTCGTGACAGGGTAGGGCACGAAATGGATGAGCTTGCCAAGCCGCGTCACGCCCATGCAAACTAGCATCACACCCGCCATAATTTGCGCCTAGACAAGCCCGTGCAGCCCGTGCTGCGCCACGATAGGGGCGACGATAACCACGAAGGCGGCGGTGGGGCCGCTCACCTGGGTCATCGACCCGCCAAACAAGGCCGCCACAATACCCGCCACGACAGCGGTATAAAGCCCGTGCTGCGGCGGCAACCCGACGGCGATGGAGAGCGCCATGGAAAGGGGCAGGGCGACCAGCGAAACAATCAACCCCGCCGTGAAATCGGCGCGGAAGGTTTCAAGGGTATAGCGCTTTAGCCCCGCGCGGAATGCGGTGGCAAGGGGCAGGAATGTGGTTTTACGCGACATTTGAAAACTTTGGCGAAAGTCAGCCGCACAGGAGTGGCGGCAGGAACACTCTCATGTTCCACCCCTATGTTCCACCCTTCGGCGAAGCCCCGTCAAGCAAAACCGCTTCTAGCGTCTCCAGCCGCGGCCGTGGTGGTGACGGTCATGACCATGGTAATGACCCGGCACGACGATGATGGGGGCGGGGAGCACCAGCAACGGCTCTACAATCACGCGGTGGCGCGGGGGATAGTATTCGGGATAGGCGGGCTCGTACGGGACGATCGCGCAGCCCGCGAGCGTCAGGCTGGCCGCCACGCCAAGGAAGGCCTTTTTCAGGAAGTCTTTGCCGGGGAGTTTCATTGACACACCTCTGGTTAAACGTCATCTCGTGCGCGAGGCTATCACAGCCCCGATGGCTGTCAATATGGGAAATATTTATTCGTGAAAGGCAAGTCTTTTCAAAGACTAATCAGGCATAAAGCCAGGGTTGCCCTGATTTCTGCCCCGCTTCGAAAGACGAGATTTTGGCCTCATGCTCCAGCGTCAACCCGATATCGTCGAGGCCGTTCAGCAGGCATTTCTTGCGAAACGGCTCGAGCTCGAACTTGTAAGTCTTGTGGTTGCCGCCGGTCACGGTCTGGGTTGCGAGGTCGATGGAAAGCTCGAGGCCTGCTTCTGCGTCTTTCATCAATTCATCGACCGCTTCTTTCGGCAGTACGACGGGCATGATGCCGTTTTTGAAGCAGTTGTTGAAAAAGATATCGGCATAGCTTGGTGCAATCACGGCGCGGATGCCGAAATCGAGCAGCGCCCACGGTGCATGCTCGCGGCTAGACCCGCAGCCGAAATTTTCCCCCGCGACCAGAATAGAGGCATGGCGGTATTGCTGTTTGTTCAGCACAAATTCCGGCTTCTCGACGCCCTCGGGCGTAAAGCGCAGGTCGTTGAACAGAAATTTGCCAAGCCCCGTGCGCTGGATGGTTTTCAGGAATTGCTTGGGGATAATCGCGTCAGTATCGACATTGACCATGTTGAGCGGCGCGGCGGGGCCTTTGAGTTGGGTGAATTTTTGCATTACTTCAGCTCCCTTACATCCGTCAGTTTTCCGGTCAGCGCGGCGGCGGCGGCCATGGCGGGGCTCATCAGGTGGGTGCGTCCGCCGCGACCCTGGCGGCCTTCGAAATTGCGGTTTGATGTGCTGGCGCAGCGCTCGCCCGGCTGCAGCTTGTCGGCGTTCATGGCAAGGCACATCGAGCATCCCGCTTCGCGCCAGTCAAAGCCTGCCTCGATAAAGATTTTATCAAGACCTTCTTTTTCCGCCTGTTCCTTCACAAGGCCGGAGCCGGGCACGATCATGGCGTAAACGGTTTTCGCGACCTTGCGACCCTTGGCGATTTTTGCCACTTCGCGCAAATCTTCGATGCGCGCATTGGTGCAGGAACCGATGAATACTTTATCAATCGGCACATCGGTCAGCTTGGTGCCTGCTTTCAAGCCCATATAGTCGAGCGCGCGGGTGATGAAATCGCGCTGGCCTGCGTCTTCGATGGCGGCGGGGTCGGGCACGCTGCCGGTGATGGGCGCAACCGTTTCGGGGCTGGTGCCCCAGGTCACTTGCGGCGCGATGTCTTTTGCGTCGAGCTTTAATTCCTTGTCGAAAACC
>JAYUPV010000199.1:0-3152 GCA_043759865.1 Alphaproteobacteria bacterium
TGAAGGCGGTCGACAATGTTTCGCTGCAGATAAAGCCGAATGAATTTTTCACGCTGCTCGGCCCTTCGGGCTGCGGCAAGACGACGCTGTTACGCATGATTGCGGGGCTCGACATTCCGTCCTCGGGCAACATCATCCTCGACGGGCAGGACATCGCCCCTTTGCCTGCCTATAAACGTCCGGTCAACACCGTGTTCCAGAGCTACGCCCTGTTCCCGCATATGACAGTGGCACAAAACATCGGCTTTGGCCTGCGTATGCAAAACAAGCCTGCGGCGGAAATCGAAAAAGCCGTGAAAGAGTCCCTCGCTCTCGTGCGCCTTGAAGACAAGGGCGAGCGCATGGCATCGCAGCTTTCCGGCGGCCAGCAGCAGCGTGTGGCGCTTGCCCGTGCGCTTGTGAACCACCCGAAAATTTTACTGCTCGATGAATCTCTTTCCGCGCTCGACTATAAACTGCGCAAGGAAATGCAGATTGAATTGAAACGCCTGCAGCGCGAAACGGGCATTACCTTTATCTTCGTCACCCACGACCAGGACGAAGCGCTGTCGATGTCCGACCGCATCGCGGTGATGGAAAAGGGCAATATCGCGCAGCTCGGCACGCCGCAGGAAATTTACGACCGTCCCGCCTCGCACTTCGTCGCCAGCTTCATCGGCATATGCAATTTCGTACAGGCGGGCAGCCTTGGTGAAAAAGACAGCGGCGAAATCGGCTTCCGCCCCGAGGATGCGTCTTTCACCAAAGGTAAAGGCACGGCCAAGGGCAAGCTGCTCCACATCAACTATCGCGGTTCCGTCACGCACTTCATCGTGCAGCTGGAAAGCGGCGAGACGATCACCCTTTCCGAAGACGATCCGCAGGACGTGAAGGAAGGCCAGAACGTCAACATCGATATCCCCGCCGAAAGGCTGATCCGATGCCGGTAAAAAACCGTTCGCTCTGGCTGCTGCTGCCTTTCCTTGTCATCATGGGCCTGTTTTTTGCGGCCCCCCTGCTGCTGGTCGTCGGCTATTCCTTCATGACCGACCATTACCCGGGCGGCGTGGAAATGCCGCTGACGCTGAACGCCTATTTCAAAATCTTCTACCAAAAAAACTTTGACGATGTCTGGGAGTTCGACCCCAGCTTCCTGCATGTCTGCTGGCTATCGATAAAGCTTGCGGGGCTTTGCACCATCCTATGCCTGCTGCTCGGCTTCCCCATGGCCTATTACATGGCAACAAGGCCCGCACACCAACGCAACCTGTGGATGATGCTGGTCACCATCCCGTTCTGGACGAACCTGCTCATCCGCACCTATGCGTGGATGCTGATTTTGCGCACCGACGGCCTTGTGAACAACGGGCTGAAGGGTGCTGGCATTATCAAAGAGCCGCTAGACCTGCTTTACACCGATTTTGCGGTCGGCGTCGGGTTGCTCTATAGCTACCTGCCCTTCATGGTGCTGCCGATTTATTCCAACCTCGAGCGCATGGACTGGCGGCTGGTGGAAGCAGCAGCGGACCTTTACGCCACGCGCTGGCAGACCCTTTTCAAAATCACCATTCCCCTGACCATGCCCGGTATCGTCGCCGGCAGCATATTGGTGTTCATCCCGTCCATCGGCTCTTACCTCGCCCCGCAGCTTCTGGGTGGCGGACAACAGCTGATGCTCGGCAACAAGATCGAGGCGCTGTTCGGCTCGGCGGGCGACTGGCCGTTCGGCTCGGCTGCTTCCGTCGCGCTCATGGCGCTTGTCATGATCGGCCTCATGATCATGTCCCGCCGTGGCGGGTTGAAGGAGCTGGTCTAGCATGTCGTCAACCTCTCCTTCGCGTTTACCGGGTGTGGCGACCACAGCATGGCTGGGGCTTGCCTTTCTTTACATCCCCATTCTTTGCGTCATCGTGTTCTCGTTCAACTCCAGCCAGCTGATTACCGTGTGGCAGGATTTCAGCGTGAAGTGGTATTACAAGGCGTTCGAAAACGACGACCTGCGTCGCGCGACACTCAATTCCGTCATCGTCGCCGTCGGCTCGACTTTCTTCGCCACCACCATCGCGCTGATGGCCGCCGTTGGCATGCGCGGCGGGCAGGCACCGAAGGCAGCACAACAGTCTTCCTATTTCCTCATGACACTGCCGCTGCTGATACCCGAAATTGTTATCGCCGTCGCGACCATGTCGTTTTTCGCCATCATCGGGCTAAAGCTCGGCCTCGGCAACGTGCTGATCGCGCATACCGTGTTCTGCATCCCCTTCGCCTATTCGCCCATTCGCGCGCGTATCGAAACGCTGCAGCCGGCGTTGTTCGAGGCGGCGGCCGACCTGTATGCCGACCCGTGGCATGCCTTCCGCAACGTCACGCTGCCGCTAATGATTCCGGGCATCACCTCGGGTGCGATGCTGGCCTTCATCACTTCGCTTGACGATTTCATTATCACGCAGTTAGTCGCCCCGCCCGGTGCCATGACGCTGCCCGTTTACATCTACAGCATGGTGCGCAAGGGAATCACGCCCGAGATCAACGCTGTGTCCACCGTTTTGCTCGTGATTTCAATTGTACTTGTGGTACTCTCCTACATAATCAATCAAAGAAAGGCGGCTTGATATGAAGTTAAAGACCCTGACGCTGGCTGTTGCCATGCTCGCCCTCTGCTCCACGGGAGCGGTTGCGGCAGAACAAAAGCTGTTCATCTACACCTGGGACACTTACAAAGCCGACGACCTGTTCAAAAAGTTTGAAAAAGAAACCGGCATTGATGTCGTCACCGACATTTATTCAAGCAACGACGCGCTGATAGCAAAACTGAAAGCGGGTGGTGCTTATGACGTCGTCATGCCGTCTGGCGCCTACGTTCCTCTGCTCGCCAGCGAAAAACTGCTTATGCCGATGCCAGACGACCTTCGTGCCTATGGCGAAAAAATGTCGGCCAACGTTAAAAACCCCAGCTTCGACCCGAAATACGAACACTCGCTGCCGCTGTTCTACGGCACCACCGGTATCGCCGTGAACACCAAAATTATCAAGGAAGACATCACCTCGTGGGAGCAGTTCTTCAACCGCCCCGCCGGTGAAAAGCAGCTGATCGGCGTGCTCGACGATACCGGCACCGTCATGGACATCCTCGCGCTCGCGCTCGGCAACCCCTATTGCCAGGACAACCCCGA
>JAYUPV010000200.1:0-7944 GCA_043759865.1 Alphaproteobacteria bacterium
CATGATCGAGGCAAAGAGCGAGGTCACGATGCCGATGCTCATGGCGACGGCGAAGCCCTTGACGGGGCCGGAGCCGAAGGAGAACAAAATCATCGCGACGATCAGCGTCGTCAGGTTCGAGTCAAAGATGGTACGCAGCGCCTGCCGGTAGCCGGTGTCGATGGACGACAATACCGAGCGCCCGTGGCGTATTTCCTCCCGTATGCGCTCGAACACCAGAACGTTGGCGTCGACCGCGATACCGATGGTGAGGATGATGGCCGCGATGCCGGGCAGCGTCAGCGTCGCCTGCAGCAATGACAGCAGCGCGAAGATGAACACAAGGTTGAGCATCAGCGCGATATCGGCGAACACACCGAACAGCCCGTATGATATGAGCATGAACACGAACACGGCGATAAAGGCAGCGCAGGCCGCCGTCTTGCCCGATGCGACGGAGTCAGAACCGAGGCTGGGGCCGACGGTGCGTTCCTCGACGACGGTCAGTTCAGCGGGCAGCGCACCCGAGCGAAGCATCATGGCGAGGTTGGTCGCTTCCTTCACGTCGAAACCGCCGGAGATTTGCCCGCTGCCGCCGCAAATAGGTTCGCGGATGGCGGGAGCACTCAGGATTTTTTCATCAAGCACGATGGCGAACGGCTTGCCCACGTTGTCGGAAGAAATATCGCAGAACAGCTTGGTGCCGACCGAATCAAAGCGGAAGCTGACGATGGAGCCCTGCTGGTCGAAGCCGGGCTGTGAATCAATCAGCCGTTCGCCGCCGATCAACGGCTTGCTGCGGATGATAAGCTGGCGCTGGGGGTCTTGGACCATCGGCAGTTTTTTCGAGCCCGCGCCCGGTACGCCCGTGGTCATGGCGTTTTCATCGAGCAGGTGGAAAGTCATTTTCGCGGCATGACCGAGGATGTCTTTCAGCTCTTGGGAATTTTGGAGACCGGGAACCTGAACGACGATGCGGTCGTTGCCTTGGCGCTGAATGACAGGTTCTTTCGTGCCAAGGGCGTCCACGCGGCGGCGGACGATTTCGATGGACTGTTCGATGATCTTGGAGGTCATGTCCCTCATGCCGACTTCGTCGAGCGTAACGCTGACAATGCCGTCGGGGCTGAGTTTGACGGACGAGAGTTGTTCGAGGCTGCGGCCGATTTTTTGGGCATCATCCCCGTGCTTGGCGGGGTCAAGCAGCTTGAACGATATGCCGTCGTTCCTGACCGTGATGCCGCCCGAGTAACCAATGCCTTCTTTACGCAGCGCCTGCCGTGCGGCATCGCCCATGGATTCCATGCGTTCTTTAATGACAGTCTTCATATCGGCTTCGAGCAGCAGGTGTGCGCCGCCCTGCAGGTCGAGGCCGAGGCTGACGGTCTTGTGCGGCAGCCAGCCGGACGAGATTTCGCCGAGCCATTGGGCACGTTCAGGCGGCATAACGTTCGGCAGCGCATAGGCGATGCCAAGCACGCAGAGAATGGCCGTCAGGATGACTTTCCACTTTTCGATATGGAGCATGTTTTAAACTCTCAGTTGGAGGCCTTTTTGGCGGCTTCTTTTGCGGCGTGTTCGGCTTCCTTGGCGGCAGCCTTTTGTTCTTCCGATTTCTTGTAGGCTGAATCGCGCACCGTCATGATGGTCTGGCGCACAGCCACAACCTCGACGCCGTGGCCGAGATCGAGCAGCACTTCGTCGTCGTTGACCATTTTCTTGACCGTCGCGACAAGTCCGCCGCCTGTCACGACCTTGTCGCCTTTTTGCAGGTTCTCCATCATGCGGCGATGATCGATAATGCGCTTGTTCTGCGGGCGAATAACCATAAGGTAAAAGACAAAGAAGATGAGCAGGAGCGGCATCATCGTGACAAGCATGCCAGGACCGCTGCCGGTCACTATATCGGTGCCCTCTGTCGCAACGTCTGCGGCTGCTGCTGTTGCTTCCTGTGCCCAGGCTTGTGTGATAAACATACGCTACTCCTGAAAGGCTGTTTTAATCTTTACTGTTTACTGCAGTTATATTGCTCATTAATCTTGGAAAAACAACAGGAAACCATGTCCTGACGCGCATTAAACCAAAACAATAATAATTATCCCCAAGGTCCTGATAATGAAAAAAATCCTTATAATCGTGCTCGGTGCCGCTGTCGCCATAAGTCTTATTTTTATCATAGGCTTAAAATTCTTTTTTAAACCAATTGTTGAATATGGCCTGCAGGCCGCAGGATTCGAAAAAGCACAAGTCGGCAGCGCGGATTTCGGTTTTTCTACATCTACTCTGAAAAATATCAAGCTGGATGATTCAGGCAACGCCATTGGTGAAGTGAATTTTTCCTCCAGCTTTTCCGAGCTGAAAAAGCGCCAGTCGAATGCCGTGACCGTCTCCGGCGTTACGCTGAACTGGCCCATCGCCCGCTCCGGTAGCAGCGATGGCGGACAACTGAACCTGTTTACGAAATCGCTTGAGCTGAAAGATATCACCCTGACCGTTGCAACGCCCATGGGGCCCCTGCCGGTGAAGCTTGAGGGCAGCATTGTTGACGCGGGCAATACCTATCAGATCGGCAAGACGACTTTTAAGGCCGAAGCCGGCTTTGCAAAACTCGTCGGCAAGGTCGCAGGCGTCGTCGCCAAGGACTCCCGCCAGTTCAAGGTGAATATCGAGCTGGCCGAAGGCAGCCTGACCATGCCGGATGCCGAGTTGCTGGATATGTCAGGCTCGGTTTCGGCGCAGACGCAGGCCGACAATGACCTGCCCCTCGTGAAAGGCAAAGTAACGGTCGGCGCGATGAAGGTTTACGGCGTGCCGATGGAAGGCACCACGCTGGCTATCGTCCCCACGCCCAAGAACACGCGGGTGACGCTGCAAGGCGCCGTCATCAACAATTCCGGGAACATTACGCTCGACTTGCAGGCATACCATACCGATGCGGCACTCGACAAGATTACGCTCAAGCTCGATGCCAACCTGAAAGACCTCACCGCGCTTGAAGTCGTCGATATGGGCGGCAAAGGCAGTGTTATTCTCTCCGCCACCGGCGAGCACACGAAAGGCCAGCCGTGGCAGGACCTCGCCCAATGGAAAAACGTGCAGGGCACGGGCGGCATCGACCTGCAAAAACTTTCCCTGCCCGGCCTTGTGAGCAGCGCGGAGGCGCTGGCGGCGTTCAAGATGAGTCTTGATGCCGAGGCGCAGGCATTGAAAGTGAGCGCGGTCGAAGGGCCTGTTTCCTTTGACGGCAAGCTGCGCGCCTTTGGCAACCGGCAACTGCGGGTAGACATCCCCCTCAACACCGCACGCCCGCCGACTGTCGGCTGGGACAACAAGACAAAGGTGATGATACTGGATTTCGAGGGTGCGAGCGCATCAAGCTTCGGCTTCATAGGCAAGAAGATTAACGCCGCTCTGAATATCTCGCTCGACGACAGCCCCTCGGTCGAAGGCTCGGTCGATATCGGCAGCCTCAACCACCTCGCACCGCCGCCGCAGCGTTATTTCATTCCCGTCCGCGCCGCGCTGAAACTGGAATCCGGCAAGGGCGGCACGACCATTAGCGGCGACATCAGCGAGCCAAACGGTAAGCTGAGCGCAAAAATTACCGGCAAGCATGACGGCAAGACCGGCAAAGGCAATGTCAGCCTCAAGATGCCGCCCATCAATTTCGCGGTCGGCGCGGCGCAGGTGGCGAATGTGTTTCCCTTCACCCAGTTCTATTTCATGGACGCTTTCGGCACGGCGGGTCTGTCGGCAAATTTCAACTGGACACGCGACGCCAAGGGGCGCTGGGCGACCGCGAATAACGGCCAGCTTTACCTGAAAGACATGACCGCGACGGTGCAGGACAACGTGCTGACGGGCATCAACACCGTGCTGAACCTCGAAAGCCTTTCCCCGCCCGTCGTCAAGCAGCAGACTGTGGCGGTCGCCGCCGTCAACGTCGGCCTGCCGCTGAGCGACGGTGTGACGGTCGTCAGCCTCGACAAGGACAGGAATTTCACGCTGCACAGCGCCGAGTGGTCGGCGGTGGGCGGAAAAATCAGCTCGTCCGCCTTCACCATGCCGCTCACCACAATGACCTCGGCCGTGACGCTGACAGCAAAGCAGCTCGACCTGCAGCAGCTGTTCGCCATCGCGCCGCTCGAAGGCCTGACCGCCGAGGGCAAAGTGGACGGCAGCCTGCCCATGAACATCGAGAAAGGGCATTTCATTATCAAGAATGGCACGCTTTCCACGACCGCCCCCGGCATCATCCGGTACAACCCGCAAAACCCGCCCTCCTTCCTCGCCGACACGTCGCAGAAGCAGATTATCGACCTGAAAGCGGCGCTGACGCAGTTCAACTACGAATCGCTCGGGCTTACCATCAACGGCGAGCTTGGCAAATCGCAGCAGATGCAAATGCGGATAAAAGGCCGGAATCCGCTGTTTTATGGCGGCAAGCCGGTGAATTTTAATTTAAATGTAGAAGGCCCCATCGAAAGTATCATAAGATACAATCCGGGCAGCAGCAGGATACCTGATAGTATCCGCAAACTGATGGAAGCTTACGAGGGTGCGAATGCTAAACAGTAAAATTACGATACTCACTTCCCTTTTCGGGATGCTGGCCATGGCGGCCTGTTCCCCCACCGTGAAGGTGGAGGCGCCCGACAAGCCCATTGAAATCAACATGAACATCAAAATCGAGCAAGAAGTGCGCGTGAAGGTCGAAAAAGACCTTGCCGCCGCATTCGCCGAAGACCCCGACTTGTTCGGTGCCGATATTGCAAAACCCGCTGAAGGAGCAAAGCCATGATCACCAAACTTTTCGCAAAAACCCTGCTGGCCTGCTTTGCGCTGCTCATGACCGCCACGGTCGCCTTCGCCGGCGTTTCCATCACCTCCGCGAAAGCAGAGGGCCTTGTCGGCGAAAAGCCCGACGGACTTATCGGCGCGGTCGCAGCGCCTTCGGCCGATGTGCAAAGCCTTGTCGACAGCACCAACGCGCAGCGCATGGACAAATACAAAGCCATCGCTGCCAAGAACGGCACGCCGGTCGATCAGGTTCAGGCTCTCGCAGGACAAACGCTGATTGCGAAGACTCCTTCGGGCCAATACATCATGAATGCCTCGGGCGGCTGGCAGAAGAAGTGACGCGCACTTAACTGAAAATAACTGCGCGTTGCACGCCGCTTCGACTTCGTATGCAACATAGCCGAAACGCTAGACGGTATTATCGCCCACTATTAAAATAATATGCCGAGAGCTGTGCATTCCAGTAATTTGAATTGTCTGAAGGGCTGACCACTTTTTTGTAAGTGGGGTTACCGTTCTGCTCCGAGCCGGATCGAACGAGATGATAGTTTCCCTGAGCCCTCTGCTCATCAAACGATTTTTTCAGTTCTTTTTGAATTTTGTCAAAGTTGTGTTCTGACATCATTTCTCTCCTAAGCTATGCAGTCATTCACGTTGCTCTGGAGAGAGGTGAACCCTGCTGCAAAACAACCGCGAACAAAGTTTGTTCGTCGTTGTTTTGGGAGTGCGGGGGACAAACAGGCGAGAAACAATTCCACAAGGGAAAACCGCTCTGTTCAGGCTAGATGCACTCGGCTCAGAAAATACTGTATCAATTCTCATTAGTTATGTCAATTGAAATAGCCTAACACGATAATAATTATAGATATTTCACGCTCAAAATCACCACCACCCCTTTTGACGCGGCATCGAGCCATGCTTCAGGTATTTGCGGTACAGCTTTTTGTAGCGGGCGTGCGAGGATTTTATGCTGTGGTGCTTTATCTCGATAAGGTAGTTTTCCGCCTTCCAGACGTTCTTTTTGCTCGTCCGCCAATCGGCCTTGCAGTCGTCAAGATTGGCGACCTGATAGCCCGTGATCCTGCCTGACTTGTCGACAAACGGGTCAAAATAGCTGAGAGCCAAATCGCGCAATGAACGGAAACGCGGCGGACGGCCATGCAGCCCCTCGTCCCGCGAACGCCCGATTGCGCCCCAGCCGGTTTTTTCCTTGAACACATAAAGCACATGGTCGAGGTCGTCTTTGCTTTCAAGGCTCATGACCAGCGGCGGATAGCCGTGATGCTCGAGAATGGCGGCGGCGGCAAAAGCGGCCTCAAAGCAATGCATCACGCCCCGGCGCAACGCACGCTCGGCAGACAACAATGTCTCGCCTTTTTTCTCGCGGTTATAGGGGAAGCGGCGCAGATAAAGCTGCACCTGCTTCGGCGTTTTCAACTTTTTTGAAAGTTTTGTTGCCCGTGTCTTTGTCCGCTTCACGCCGATATCTCCTTCTGGCGATAGCCCTGCATGTAGAGTATCGCGGTCAGGTCGGTGTGGCGTATCTGGTGCGGAGTTGCCTCGATCACGGCAGGCTTGCCGAAATAGCCGACACCCACGCCAGCGGTTTGCAGCATCGGGATATCGTTCGCGCCGTCACCGACAGAAACCACCGCGCGCAAATCAACCTGAAGCAGCCGCGCTTCGTCCTCCACCGTTTTCTTTTTGGTGTTCTTGTCGACAATGGGCGGGATGACTTCCCCGGTCAGCTTGTCGTTGGCGATGCCGAGGCGGTTGCCGATGTTCTTGTAAAAGCCGAGCGTCTGCGCCACCGCGCCCGTGAAAATATCGAAGCCGCCGGAAATCAGCACGCATTTCGCGCCAAAGCGGTTCATGGTTTTTATCAAGGCAGCGCTGCCGACGGAATATTTCGTTTTGGTGAGGGTTTCATACAACGCGCCCACGGGCAGCCCCTGCAACAGCTTCACGCGCATCCGCAGCGCCTCGGCAAAATCGATTTCGCCGCGCATGGCCTGCGCGGTGATGGGCGCGACTTTATCTTTGAGGCCGAAATGCGCCGCCAGTTCGTCGAGCGTTTCGCCTTCGATCATGGTCGCGTCCATATCGGCGACCAGCAGGCGTTTTTTGCGGTGCTCGTCTTTGTTCTGCACGAAAATATCAAACGCGCCGAAGTTCCTGAACTTTTCGCGCAAAGCTGCCGTCAGTTCCGCACTATTCGCACCCGCCGTGATGTCGACGGCCTTGCCGGGGTGCAAAATATCGACGCTCGCGCCCCCCGTGCCTAGGCCGGTGACAAGGTAGACAGCCTGCTTTTGAGCGGCCTCATCGAGCCCGCCTTCTTTTGCAGATATAATAGTAATGACGGTTTCTGACATTATTTTCCGGAAAATTGTTGATTTTGACACATCATGGCTTTACCAATCATAGAGAACGGTGAAATATTGTGTATCCAATTTTCAGGAGTGTGTCATGCAAAAGCCGACAACCAAACCCAGCTGCCCCCATTTCTCTTCCGGCCCCTGCGCCAAGCGCCCCGGCTGGAGCCTCGATGCCCTGAAGGGCGCGGCTCTCGGCCGCTCGCACCGCGCCGGCATCGGCGTCAAGAAACTGGCGGATGTCATCACTCGCTCCAAAGCCATCCTCGGCATGCCCGCCGACTACCGCCTCGGCATCGTCCCCGGTTCAGACACGGGCGCGGTCGAGATGGCGCTTTGGTCGCTGCTCGGCGCTCGCGGTGTTGATGTCCTCGGCTGGGAAGTTTTCGGCAAAACCTGGGTAACCGACATCGTGAAGCAGCTGAAGATTAAAGACGCGCGCACCTTCGAAGCGCCCTTCGGCTCCATCCCCGACCTGTCGCAAGTTGATACCGACCGCGACGTGGTGTTCACATGGAACGGCACAACCTCAGGCGTGAAAGTGCCGAACGGCGACTGGATTAAAAAAGACCGTCAGGGCCTGACCATCTGCGATGCGACTTCCGCCGTGTTCGCGATGGAACTGCCGTGGGACAAGCTCGATGTGGTCACATGGTCGTGGCAGAAAGTGCTGGGCGGCGAAGCCGCGCACGGCATGATCGCCCTTTCCCCCCGCGCGGTGGAACGCCTCAACAGCTATGCACCCGCATGGCCCCTGCCCAAAATTTTCCGCCTGACCAAGGGTGGCAAG
>JAYUPV010000201.1:0-7703 GCA_043759865.1 Alphaproteobacteria bacterium
TATAATCGCAAACGAAGCCGAGGGTGATGAACGTGTCGCCATCGCACAGCGCAAAGGCGGAAACTTCCTTGCCGGTCAGTTTTTGTTCCAGCAGCACGCGGTCGGTTTTCACGGTGCAGGCGGGGTCGACCATAAAAGCGTTCAGCGTCTTCAGCGCCTCGGCGCGGTCATGTGTCACCACCACGCCTTTGCCAGCTGCCAAGCCATCGGCCTTGATAACCACGCCGCCGGATTCAACATCCCATTTCTGGATTTCAGCCGCAGCAGCGGCTTGATTGTCGCAGACCTTGAACGGCGCGGTCGGTATGCCAACTTCCAGCATAAATTCCTTGGAAAAGATTTTTGAATTTTCCAGCCGCGCACCCGCCTTTGAAGGCCCCATCACGGCATAGCCCTTGGCGGAAAGCGCGTCGGAAACGCCAGATTCAAGCGGCTTTTCGGGGCCGATGACGACCAGCGTCGCCTTGACCATCTCAGCGGCGGTCAGCACGGTGTCAATCAGCGCAGGATTGCCCGGCACGCATTTTACCTTGGCAAGCGCGGCCATGCCGTCGTTGCCGGGCATGGCGTAGATAACCTCGACCAGCGGCGACTGCGCGAGCTTCCAGGCAAGCGCATGTTCGCGCCCGCCCCCGCCCAGCAGCAAAACCGTTTTGGCGGAAGCCGTCACGCAACCTCCTTTTTCTGTGTGGGCGGCTTGACAACTTCATCAAGCGTCCACGCATCGGGGAACACAGCTGTGCCGTGGAATTTCAACGACAAGGCGGAGGCGATGCCCTTGTAAATCATTTCCACGCGCTGTTTGACTGCGGGTGCCAGCAGCGGCGGGGAAAGTTCGAGTTCATCGGTGCAGATTTTCTTCCAGTCTTTTTCGCCGCGCTCTTTCGCCAGTTTCTTGCCGGCTTCAAGGCCGTTATACCACGCGGTCGGGCGGTAAAAACCGCGCAGCGCTTCTTTGGAAAGGTGCTGGCCGTTTTTGATGAGACGGAGTTCATCGGGGCCGATTGAGTCCACCAGCATGAAATCTCGCGCGCCGGATGCATTTTTTGCGCCGAAGCCGAATTCCAGCTTGCCGTCCCATAGTTCCACGCCGATTTCGGCGAAGCAGTCTTTCAAACGCAGCGAAATAAGACGGGCGAGCGAGCCGAGGCTGCGGAATTCCGCATCGGTCAGGCCGGCAATGCGCTGCGCTTCTTCGTAAGGCAGATAGCGGTCGGAGGTTTCGAGCTTGGTCGAATATTCGATGACCGGCACGGCGAAACTGTCGCCGGTTTTCGGCGGTGCGGAAAGCCCGAGAGATTTGCAATAGTTTGCATCTCCCGTGCGTTGCAGCAGCGACGAGCCTTCGGGAACGCCAAAGCGGAAAATAACTTCGAGAGGCACCAGCGAATGTTCGGGGCGCGATTCATAGTCGCTGTAATCCCACACCAGTTTACCGTCGATAACATTGCTAACGGGGTTGTGCACGGCAACGGGCTTCACGGCGAGGCAGCGCGTGGGCGAAATAAATTCGCGCTGCAGCGGGATGGATTTTGAATCGTGGTCGACAAGGCCGATGGCGTGGTGACCAAGGCCGGATTTACGCAAGGCCTTCAGTTGCGCGTCGTCTTCCATGCCTTCGGGCGCTTTCCAGTCGAGCCATGTGGCGGGGCGGCCGAGATAATCGAAAAAGAACCAGCCCATGAAAGCAAGCGACGCGCCCTTGTTCGACAGCAGGTCAGGCATTTGCCCCCAGTCGAAAATGGAATAGCGGTCGGAAAATTCGAAGATATAAGGCGAAACGCCCGCTTCTCCGCGCACATTCTTGACCGAACCTTCGTAAATGATAGCGGGTAATGTCATGCTGCCCTCCCTTGTGCCAGTTTTGCCGCGCCGCCAAGACGGATGACGGAATGAACGGCGTTGCGCGTGTTGTTGCACCCGACCCAGAGCCCGCCTTTGTTGCTCCAGTCGAGTATCTGCAAATACGTTTCCGGTTTTTGTGCCGCCGCCTTTGAAAAGCACGGCACATGCAGGCAGAAATCGCCGGGATAAATATGCGCCGATTCAGTCACGATACGCACGTTAAATGCGTCTGTCGCCGACTGGTCGGTGAACAGCACCTCGGCGCCTTTTTCTTTTGCCGCCGTGCGGGCCTTTTCGATTTCGGCAAGGAGTTCGGGGTTCGCGAGGTCGTCGGCCGAAGGGGCGATGAAATTGATACGGGCGAAGTTTTCGCGCGCGGCTTTATAATGCCGCAGGAAGGCGATGATTGCCTCGGGGTTGTGCGGCCCTGCGGTCATGACAGGCACACCCGGCGGCATTTGCGCGATGGAGGCGAAGCTGTCGAGCCCGCCGAATTGCGACGGCACGGCCACGCCGAAAACGGGTATTTTTACCATGGCGGCGACCACGCCCGGCAATGCTGCGGCAAGCCCCGCGCCTGCGATAACCGCGTCGCCTTTCCATTCAGCCATGCGCGCGCTCAGCTTTTCAAGGTCGCGATGGGCGGAGATGGCTTCGTAGGTGACGTCGAAATCTTTTTTCAGCTCGTCGACAATGGGCAGGGAGACGTTTTCATCCGACTTGCTGCCGAATACCACAAAAACTTTCATGCTCTTGTCCCCTTTAAAAAATTTGCTATCCCGCCGCGCGCGCCTTTTGCCGTTCTTTCGAGAAATGGTCGCCCTCGGCGATCACGGTCGGGTATTTCTTGTTCACACAGGCCATGCACAGTTTTGAAATGCCGATGGCCTGACGCAGGTCTTCCTCGTCGAGATAAATGATTTTTTTCACGCCGATGATTTCCGCCATTTCCTCCACGCTCTTGTTGTGCGCGATGAGGTCTTTTGAATCGGGGAAGTCGATGCCGTAGAAGCACGGGTGGCGGATGGGGGGGCAGGTGATGCCAAGCGTGATTTCCTTCGCGCCGTGCTTTTTCAGCATCGAAATAATGCGCATCGAGGTCGTGCCGCGCACGATGCTGTCATCGATCAGGAAAATGCTCTTGCCCGCGATTTCGCCAACGATGGGGCTGAGCTTCAGCTCGACCGCGTGTTCGCGCTTGTCCTGGTTGTTCAAAATAAAGCTGCGCGCGACATAGCGGTTTTTAATCAGCCCTTCGCGATAGGGCAGCTTCAGCGCATCGGCGACCGAAATGGCGGCGGTGCGGCTGGTGTCAGGAACGGGCATGACCACATCGGGCGCGATCTCGCCGGATTTTATTGCTTCGGTGGCTTTGAGGCCAAGGCGCTCGCCAAGGCGCAGACGCACGGAATAGACCGGCTGATGGTCGATGGCGCTTTCGGCACCGGAGAAATAGACCCATTCGAACATGCAATGCGCGCGGTCGGGCTCTTTTTTCACCACGGCGCTCTGGAAGTTGCAGGCGGTGTCGATGAAAATAACTTCGCCCGGCTCTACGTCGCGCAAGTATGTATAGCCGAGATACGTCATGGCGATGGTTTCGGAGGCGATGCACCACGTCTTCACGCCTTCAGCATTTTCCTTCACACCGAGCCCCATGGGGCGGATGCCTTTCGGGTCGCGGAAGGCGACCATGCCCTGCCCCGCGATAAGACCAAGGACCGCGTAGCCGCCGATGACCGTGTCGAACATTTTTGCGGTGGCTTGCTTGATGTTCTCGAAGGTGAAAGTTTTTTCCGTCGGCAGCGGCTGGCCGTTCATGAGGAAGTGGCCGAAATAATGTATCAGCGCTTCGAGGTCGTTGCCGGTCAAAAGCTGGTGACGGAATTTTTCCGACAGCTCTTCTTTCAAACTATAATAATTGAGCGCATTGCCGTTGTGCACCATGCCGAGGCCGAAGGGGATGCCCTCCACCATCGGCTGGATATCGCGCTTGCCGTCGCCGCCCGCTGTTGCGTAGCGCGTGTGGCCGATCGCCATAAATCCGTTGAGCTTCTCGATTTTTTTCTGGTCGAAGACTTGCGCCACAAGGCCCAAATCTTTTTCCATAGCGAACATTTTTGTGGTGCTGTCGTATGACAGAATCCCCGCCGCGTCCTGCCCCCGGTGCTGCAAAGCCAGAAGCCCGCGATAGGCTTCGTAAGCGGCAACGCTGGACACTCCTCGACTCCCGTTTTGTTCAGGGCCGATAATGCCAATAACTCCGCACATTTAGCTATTCACCTGTGGAATCAGGAGACAAAGGATTTACGAGGGGACTATACGAGGTTTTTGCGCGGTTTTACCAGTGTTTTCTGCATCCAAGCTGTTTATCGCCGCAAAAGGCTGATAGCCTGTTTAAAGTCTTGGAATCACTTAAATCGCCAAAGGAACTGCTATGACCAACGCCCTCGTCGCCAATCTCACCGCCCGCGTCACGAACATCATCAAAACCCCGAAAACGGAATGGGACAAAATCGAAGGCGAAGCTGCGACGATTCCGGATCTTTATAAATATTACGCCTGCATTCTCGCCGTTATTCCGGCGGTGGCGACGTTCCTGAAATCGGCGGTCATCGGTATTACAATTCCCATCACGGGTGCGACCTTCCGCGTTCCCGTCGGCCACGCGCTCGGCGCTGCGGCTGCGGGCTATGTTTTGACCATGCTCGGCATTGCGGCGCTGGCCTTTATCGTTGATTTTCTCGCGCCGAAATTCGGCGGACAATCGAAGCAAATCAACGCCTTCAAGCTCAGCGCCTATTCGATGACGGCGGCGTGGCTCGCGGGTGCTTTTGTTCTCATTCCCTATCTCGGTAGCCTGCTGGCGCTGACGGCGCTTTATTCGCTTTACCTGTTTTATCTCGGCGTGCCGAAGCTGATGAAGACACCGGCGAGCCAGGCGGGGATTTTTACTGTGGTGGCGCTCGTTATAAATGTGGCGGTGATGGTAATTGCATCATTTATCATGCCGCGCGGCTAGTTTTGCACCGTTGCGCGCAGGGGTAGGTATAAAAAACATCGCGTGATATCAAGCACTTGCAGATTCGCATTTTTACGTTGCCGTGAAAAACAGCCTTGAAATCATTGATGTTTTTCTTAAGCCTTTGGTCATATTTTCGCGTTAGAATGTAGGTCATGGATTACAAACTTCTCCCCGCCGGCCGGAATGTTCCCGAAGAGGTCAATGCTGTCATTGAAATCCCGAAGGGCGAAGGCCGCGTGAAATACGAGTTCCGCACCAACGGCACGCTGATCGTCGACCGCCTGCGCGGCGCGGACCAGCCGATGTATCCTGTTCATTACTGCGGCATTCCCGCGACTCTCGCGCCCGACGGCGACCCGCTTGATGTTCTCATCCTCGGCGACGCTCCCTTGAAAACCGGCGATGTCATGGCCGTGCGCCCTGTCGCGGTTTTCTGGATGACCGACGAAAAAGGCATCGACCCGAAAATCATCGCCGTTCCTGCCGACGGTGTGTCGGACGAATATCTCAACATCCGCTCGCTCGCCGATGTGCCGCAGGCAGACCGCGACCGCATCGAAAAGTTTTTTCAGGAATACAAAAAGAACGACCTCGCAGGCAAATGGTCGGTTTCAAGCGGCTGGGACGACCTTGATGTCGCGCACAAAACAATTTTGGAATGCGTCGATCGCTGGAAAAAATCCGCCCCCTCTCCCGACCCCGCCAAAAGCAGCAAGCCAAAGCACGGCAGCTAGTCCCCGTTGCGCCAAAGCACCACAGTCAATAGTATATAAGCAAGAGAGCAGGTCACAAGAGACGTCGGAAAACAGGGATTTGAAAAATGGGCGACAAGGATATTTTTGCGCCGGGCGCGTTTTTAAAAAAATTCTTCCATATCGAAGACAGAGATAAATCCACCGTACTCGTCGCTATATTTTTTACTTTTATTTATCTTCTTCTCATCCGACTGCAGCTCATCTACGGGTACAATTCTTCAGACGATTTTGTCTATCTGGCTTTCCCCGAAAAGCTGTCGCAGATTTTCATTGAAAGCGGAAGATTTATCCCGGGGCTCTTCGCCAAACTTATCCTCGCCCTTGGCGGGTCACCGATCAGCGTCGGGTTTATACTGAAGATCATCGAGCTGTTTGTGTTTTCCGGTTTTGTTATTATTTTTTGCTATTCAATACACCGGCTGGCAAGCAAGGAAATAAACCGGAAGCTGTTTATCATCACAGCTTTTATACCCGCTTCTTATCCGTTGTTGCTGGACCACTACAGCTTCATGACGAATGCACCCGCCCGGATATTCGAGTACCTGCTCTGCCTTGCCTATTTGTCCTGCACTATAAAAAGAAATTACGTGCTGTCGGGCGTCGTGGTGCTTTTATCAGCCTTCAATTACGAAGGGGGGCTTTCGCTCTCGATTATTATCGCGTTTTCCATGCTTGCGCTCGAGCAGATCAAACGTTTTGACACCGGAGAAAAGCCTCAATTCCAGAAGGTATTCGATTTTGCCATGGCGGGAGCTTTAGCTTTGGTCGCTTATTATTTAATCCGTACGGTGCTGTTCCCGTTTTGCTGGAAACTGGCTTACGGGGCTGCCTTTTTCCCGCATACACGCGACGCCTTGCGCCCTCTTTTGAGCCTTCCTCATTCCTTTATTGATTACGTCCTGTTTACAACCAGACAGTTCGGAAACCAGCCCTTCTCTATACTGCCGCCCGGCCCGTTGGTTTTATGGGGCGTTTTGATTTCATTCTCGGTGTTCACCTTTAGCAAAATAAAATCCGGTAAAACCCTCACTGTAAAAAGCTTCTTGTTATATTCGGCATTTTTCTTTGGCTTGTTTATCCTGTCGGGAAATTTTTACAGCATCATTTTCGACACACCCGCACTGTACGCGAGGGCGAGCGACCAGTTTGGGTTTACCCTGGCTGTTTTTATTCTTGTTTGCGGCGGGGGCCTTGCAAAATTTCCCCGTGCGAAAACGGTGCTGTGCGCCGCTTCCTGCTGGATAGCTATTTTGTACACGCTCTCTTCGGCAAAATGCGTCTACGACACAAAGATGTATTACGATCAGGAGATGCTGGCGGCGGCGATAATCGTCGGCAACCTGTCGCAGCTCGAGAGTTATGTGCCTGGCGTCACGCGTGTGGCGATCGAAGGTCGGCGCGCCGATGAACGCCGCTCTCTTTTTTCAAGTGAGCTCCACCCCTTCCTGACAGGCGGGCTGGACGGCAGGCTGACGAGGTATTGGTCGAAGCTGTTGCTCCTCGACTTCGTCGCCGGTTACCCGCTTCAGCCGGCAACCGACAGCGAAGCGGAAACAGCCAAGCATTATTGCACCGCGAAAATAGCGGCTGCAGACCGCAACCCGTATTTCGTCGGATCGGTGTCAAAAGAACTGGCTGTGGTTTGCCTCGAATCCTACAAAGAGCCCAAAAAGAGCCGTCGACGCTAATGGAATCTCAGAAAAACAAATTCTCCCGTATCCGGCGCTGGCTGTTTATCTCCATCGTCCTTGCAACCTGTGCCTGCCAAAGGGTGTCCCCGATGAAGCCTGATTTCAACCTCGCGCTCCAAAAACATTTTGACGCGATTTCGGCGCGCGATATCGACGCCTTCAAGGCGCACCTGACCAGCGATAAAACTTTATACACGATTGTCCAGGACGGCCACGCCTTTACAACACCGGAGGAAGCAGTCGCCATTCACAAAGAATGGTTCAAGGACCACGACTGGGAATGGAAAGGCACCGTCGTCCATACGGTTGTCGGCGAAGACATGGCGATGGCGCTTGTGAAATACACCTACCGCGCCAAACCCGCAGACGCGCCGCTTGAAACATGGC